>NZ_JBICXE010000020.1:0-162754 GCF_043200155.1 Streptomyces sp. NPDC048473 | reverse complement strand
GCTATCCGCAGGGCCAGCCCCCGCAGCCGGGTTACGGCTATCCGCAGGGCCAGCCCCCGCAGCCGGGCTACGGCTACCCGCAGGGTCAGCCCCCCCAGCCCGGTTACGGCTACCCGCAGGCGCCCGTGCCCGGCCAGCCGCAGCAGGGTTACGGCGTCCCGCAGGGCCTGCCGCCCGGCCAGCCGCCGCAGCAGGGGTACGGCTACCCGACCGCCCCGATGCAGCAGCCGTACCCGCCGCAGCAGAACGGGAACGGGGGCAAGAAGTTCACCACCCAGATGCAGATCATCGTCGCCGCATCGGTCGCCGTCGTACTGATCGTCGCCGGGGGCATATGGTTCGCCTCCAGCGGCGGGGACGGCAAGCAGGACAAGGCGTCCCAGTCCAGCGGCGGCACCACCGAGGGCAAGGGCGGTCAGGGCGGCGCTGTCGGTGGCGGCGGCAAGGAGAAGGCACCGGCGGACCCCAAGTCCAAGGTCGCCTTCCAGCTGCCGGAGCCGAAGGTCACCGACGTCACCAAGGTCGACGGTTCCTGGATGACCGACAAGGCGTATGTGAAGACCGGCTTGAACGAGATCGTCGGCTACGACGCGGTCAAGGGCACCAAGCTGTGGTCCATCCCGCTGGCAGGCCAGCTCTGCGCCGCCTCCCGGCACATGTCCAAGGACTACAAGACGGCCATCGCCTTCGAGGCGGCCAAGCCGACCAAGGCAAATAAGTACCAGCCGTGCAACCAGGTCGGTGCGATCGACCTGAACACCGGCAAGCTGATGTGGAGCAAGTCGGTGACCACCGCCAGCAACGGTGACGCGCCGCTCAGGTACTCCGAGATCACGCTCAGCGGCGCCACGGTCGCCGCGGCCGGCACCGAGGGCGGCGCGGCGTTCGACCTGAACACCGGCGCCGAGCGCTGGAAGCCCAAGGTCTCCACCGATGGCTGCTACGACTCGGGCTACGCCGGTGGCGAGGCGCTCGCCGTCGTTCGCCAGTGCGGTACGTACGACGACCCGCAGCTCGTCATCCAGGCGCTGAACCCGACCACCGGCGCCCCGCTCTCCTCGTACAAGATGCCGCCCGGTGTCGACTACGCGAGCATCGTCTCCACCAAGCCGCTGGTCGTCGCGGCCGACGTCGGCGACACCGCCGGTGACGGCAGCGGCATCTCCGACTTCTTCTCGATCGACGCCTCCACCGGCAAGCTGCTCACCCGGATCGCGGCGGACGGCGAGAAGTACGCCGCGCGCTGCGCCTCCACCGAGGTCGAGAGCTGCCAGAAGCTGGCCGTCGGCAACAACCGCATCTATGTGCCGACCGAGGACCACGAGGGCACCGGCGAGTACGGCGACACCAACGAGATCGTCTCCTTCGACCTCACCACGGGCAAGCCGACCAGTGACCGGGCCGATGCGGGCGACCGCTACACGATGTTCCCCATCCGCATGGACGGCGGCAACATCATCGCGTACAAGACGCCCCCGTACGACAAGGGCGGCCAGATCGTCTCCATCGACGGCGCCACCTTCAAGCAGACCGTGCTGATGGAGAACCCGAGCGAGGAGTCCGTCCGTGACGCGGAGAGCAGCTTCTCCGGGGACTACTCCGAAATGCTCTACTCCGCCGGCCGGCTGTACATCTCCCAGACGTTGGTCAGCAAAACGACGGGAAGCTCGCTGGACGGCAGGGAATACCTCGCCGTCTCCTTCGTCACCAGCTGATCCGTACGCAGTACCTGTCACCCGGGCCCTGCCGGTCGATCATTCGACCGGCAGGGCCGATCGTTTTCCGCCCGTAGAACAGCCCAACGGCACATAATCCGACACTCCTGGGGTCTTCTGCCGGGTAAGGGGTCCGGAACGTCGAACAAGCGTGTAGCTTGCCGGGTCAGGGCGGGCCGGGGGGCCTGGCGCCGGTGCTATGGGGGTGTGCTCGATGGGCGTGCGGCTCATGGTGGTCGATGATCACCGACTGCTCGCCGAGGCGCTCGCCTCGGCGTTGAAACTGCGGGGCCACCGGGTGCTCGCGGCGGCCGCGCCGACCACGGGAGCGGCGGAGCTCGTGGTCAGCAGGGCTCCCGACGTCTGCCTGTTCGGCACCGCGGCACCGGCCGAACCCGGCGCCTTCGACCCGATCGTTCGGATCCGGCGCGAGCGCCCTCAGGTGGCCGTGGTGGTGCTCGGCCCCGTACCCAGCCCGCGCGGGATCGCGGCGGCGTTCGCGGCGGGCGCCGCGGGATATGTCCGGCACGACGAGCGCATGGAGGGCGTCGAACGGGCGATGGTCAAGGCGCGTGCCGGGGAGGCCGCGGTGGCGCCGCAACTGCTCCAGGGCGCCTTCGCCGAGCTGCTCAATCCGGCCGCGGCGCCGGACGACGAGGGACAGCGGCTGCTGCAGATGCTCACCCCGCGCGAGGTCGAGGTCCTGGTGCGGGTCGCCGAGGGCGAGGACACCCGGCTGATCGCGGCCGGAATGCGGATCGCGTCGAGCACCGCGCGTACGCATGTGCAGCGGGTGCTGATGAAGCTGGGCGTCGGCTCCCGGCTGGAGGCCGCGGCGCTCGCGGCCCGCACGGGGCTGCTGGACCGGGCGGTGCCGCTCGACAAGCAGGGGCCCGGCGGCATCGGGTGATGCCGCCGGGCCCCTGCTGAACGCGGTATGTCAGCCGTCGGCCGGGTCCGGGCCGTCAGCCGGCGCCTGCGCCGGGCGCAGCTTGAGCCGGACCAGGAAGAACAGCCCGAGGACCAGCATGGCCAGGCCGGTCCACAGGTTGATGTGGACGCCCTGGGCCTTCTTCAGGTCCGCGTCGGACGGGTTGATCCCGGCGATGGTGACGATCACGCCGTAGATCACGAAAAGGCCGCCGATGATCCGTCGGATGTCGAAGAGACGGGCCGCGGTCGCGGACTTCTGCTCCAGTTCGGAGACTTCCTTGCGCAGGTCGGACATGGTGTTCCTCCGATCAGAACGATTGGCATCCTCGCCGCCGCGAGCGGGGGCGCTTTTCTCCCTGGCGAAGTGAGTGGGCCCCAGGTCGATGCCCTGGTCCCGGTCGAGCGGAGGCAGGGCCTCCGCTGCCGGGTCGGTTTCCACGACGAAGCTGGCCCAGTAGCGGCCGGCCGCGTCCTTGATCATCGTCACAGTGGAGGGGACCGAGGGCAGGGTGCGGGACCAGCGGACCCGTACCGGGCCGATCTTCGGCAGGTTCAGCTTCCCGTCCGGCGTGATCGACCACCAGGCATTCGCGGTGAACCGCACGGACTGGCGGCTGTCTCGCTTCGACTTGAACCGCGGTTCGCCGACCTTCGGACCCCGACGGGTTCCCTTGACGCTTGCGAAAAAGTTGCGGTACGCCGTATCGAGGTCCCGCAGCGACTGCTGGAGCACCACCGATGAGACCTCCCCGAGCCACGACCGCTCGGGAGTCTTCTTCGCCTCGGTGATGAACCGCTTCGACAACTCTCCCGAGGTCGGATACGGCAGGCCCTGCTCGTGGGCCTGTTTCCGGGCCCGCAGGCAGTCGTTGAACACCACTCGCGCACAGCCGAACGCCCGTTGCAACGCGAGGCGTTGACCGGGCCCAGGTTCGAGACGAAACGCATAGCGGAGCTGCACAACGTCGACGGTGGGGCGCCCGTCGATGACTGACCGCAGCACGATTCCAGTTGATCGATATTGCACTAACTGTCGCATATGAGTGCGACTGTCAGGGCCATCGATGGTGCGAATTGTTCACCTGCTGCGGATCCCGGCCGGTGTTCGGTGGGGCCGGGATCCTCGTCCTCCATGGCGCGGAAGACATGGCCCCGGTCGGACAGGAAGGGGATGCCTCGCTGCTGAGGCCGACTCGCGGTGAAGCTGTTCTGGCGTGCGGCACTGAGCTGGAAAGCGGTGCAGGAGGGCATCGTTCGGGACCGGCTCATTGACGCGTCTGTTGGCTTGTGGTTCATTGTGTTTGGTTATGTTTGGAGGAACCTGGTGAAGAAGACGGTTACGACGCTCGCCGACGGCCGGGAGCTGCTCTACTACGACAGCCGTGACGATGTCGTGCGCGATGCCGTCGACCGGCGGCCCCTCGATGCCGTGTCGACCTCGTCCGAGATCCGTCGTGACCCGTTCCTCGGCGACAGCGTCGCCATCGCCTCGCACCGCCAGGGCCGCATCTACCACCCGCCGGCCGACGAGTGCCCGCTCTGCCCCTCGCGGGACGGCCGGCTGAGCGAGGTCCCCGAGGCGGACTACGACGTCGCCGTCTTCGAGAACCGCTTCCCCTCGCTCGCCGGTGACTCCGGCCGCTGCGAGGTCGTCTGCTTCACCTCCGACCACGACGCGTCGTTCGCCGACCTCACCGAGGACCAGGCCGCCCTGGTCCTGGAGGCATGGACCGACCGCACCGCCGAACTCGCCGAACTGCCGCAGGTCAAGCAGGTGTTCTGTTTCGAGAACCGGGGCGCCGAGATCGGCGTCACACTCGGCCACCCGCACGGACAGATCTACGGCTACCCCTTCGTCACCCCGCGCACCGAGCTGATGCTCCGCTCGATGGAGGCCCACCGCGCCGAGACCGGCCGCAACCTCTTCGACGACGTCGTGGCCCGCGAGGAGAAGGACGGCTCGCGGATCGTCATCAGCGGCGAGCACTGGGTCGCCTTCGTGCCGTACGCGGCGCACTGGCCGTACGAGGTCCACCTCCACCCCCGCCGCCGCGTTCCCGACCTGCGGGAACTCGACGAGGCCGCGCGCACAGAGTTCCCACAGATCTATCTGGAACTCTTGAGGCGATTCGACCGGATCTTCGGCCCCGGCGAGCCGCCGACCCCGTACATCTCGGCCTGGCACCAGGCCCCGTTCGAAGTCCCCGGGCGGGAGGACTTCGGGCTCCATCTGGAGCTTTTCACCATCCGACGCACCTCCGGCAAGCTGAAGTTCCTCGCGGGTTCCGAATCCGGCATGAATGTGTTCATCAACGATGTGCCGCCGGAGGCCGCGGCCCAGCGACTGCGAGAGGTAGCGAGCGAGTGAGCAAGTCCCAGAAGAAGTACCTGGTCACGGGTGGCGCGGGTTATGTGGGCAGCGTGGTCGCCCAGCATCTGCTGGAGGCCGGTCACACGGTCACCGTCCTCGACGACCTCTCCACCGGGTTCCGGGAGGGCGTCCCGGCCGGGGCCGAGTTCATCGAGGGCCGCATCCAGGACGCGGCGAAGTGGCTGGACCCCTCCTACGACGGGGTGCTGCACTTCGCCGCGTACTCACAGGTCGGCGAGTCCGTCACGGACCCGGAGAAGTACTGGGTGAACAACGTCGGCGGCTCCATGGCGCTGCTCGCCGCGATGCGGGACGCCGGGGTACGGACCCTGGTCTTCTCCTCCACCGCCGCGACCTACGGCGAACCGGTCACCACCCCCATCACCGAGTCCGACGCGACCGCACCCACCAACCCCTACGGCGCCACCAAGCTCGCCGTCGACCACATGATCACCGGTGAGGCGGCCGCGCACGGACTGGCCGCGGTCTCGCTGCGCTACTTCAACGTGGCCGGGGCGTACGGCAGTTGCGGGGAGCGGCACAGCCCCGAGTCGCACCTCATCCCGCTGGTCCTCCAGGTCGCCCTCGGGCAGCGCGAGTCGATCTCCGTGTACGGCGACGACTACCCGACCCCCGACGGCACCTGCGTCCGCGACTACATCCATGTCGCCGACCTCGCCGAGGCCCACCTGCTGGCCCTGGACGCGGCCACCGAGGGCGAGCACCTGATCTGCAACCTCGGCAACGGCAACGGCTTCTCGGTGCGCGAGGTCATCGAGACCGTACGCGAGGTAACCGGCCACCCGGTCCCCGAGACCGCGGCCCCGCGCCGCGCCGGTGACCCCGCCGTGCTGGTCGCCTCCGCCACCACCGCCAGGGAGCGGCTCGGCTGGACGCCGTCGCGCGCCGACCTGACCGGAATCGTCTCCGACGCCTGGACGTTCGCCCGCCGAGAGGAGCCCACCACCCCATGACCGAGAACAGTGAGCTGACCGCCAGCTTCACCGAGCTGTACGGGAGTGCCCCCGAAGGAGTCTGGGCGGCGCCCGGCCGGGTCAACCTGATCGGCGAGTACACCGACTTCAACGACGGTTTCGTGATGCCGCTCGCGCTGCCGCACACCGCGCGGGCCGCCGTCGCCCGCCGCACCGACGGCGAGCTGCGGCTCCACTCGACCGACGTACCGGGCGGTGTCGTCCGGCTCCGCGTCGACGAGCTGGCCCCGCACCAGGGACACGGCTGGGCGGCGTACCCGGCCGGAGTCGTCTGGGCGCTGCGCGAGGCCGGTCACCCGGTCACCGGGGCGGACATCCAGCTGACCTCCACCGTTCCCACCGGCGCCGGGCTCTCCTCGTCCGCGGCCCTCGAAGTCGTCACCGCGCTGGCTCTGAACGACCTCTTCGAACTGGGGCTCTCCGCGTCGGAGCTGGCGGTCATCGGCCAGCGCGCCGAGAACGCGTTCGTCGGCGTGCCGTGCGGGGTCATGGACCAGATGGCCTCCGCCTGCTGCACCGAGGGCCACGCCTTGTACCTCGACACCCGCGACCTCACCCAGCGCCAGGTTCCCTTCGACCTGGCCGCCCACGGGCTGCGACTGCTGGTCGTCGACACCCAGGTCAAGCACGCGCTCGGCGACGGCGCGTACGCCGAGCGGCGGGCCGGCTGCGAGGCGGGGGCCGCCGCGCTCGGCCTGCGGACGCTGCGCGAGCTGCCGTACGAGGGTCTCGGCGCGGCCCTGGACACCCTGGCCGAGGCCGGTGCGGACGAGTCCGTGGTGCGTTACGTACGCCATGTGGTCAGCGACAACGAGCGGGTGGAGCAGGTCATCGCGCTGCTCGACGCGGGCGATGTGCGGGCCGCGGGCCCGGTCCTCGACGCGGGGCATGCCTCGCTCCGCGACGATCTGCGGGTCTCCTGCCCGGAGCTGGACCTGGTGGTGTCGGCGGCGGGCGAGGCCGGGGCGCTCGGTGCGCGGATGACCGGCGGCGGCTTCGGCGGCTCGGCGATCGTGCTGGTGGACGAGGCGCAGGCGGACACGGTCGCCAAGTCCGTGCTGGAGGCGTTCGCTTCGGCGGGGTACGCGGCGCCGCGGATCTTCCCCGCCGTTCCTTCGGCGGGTGCCCGACGCATCGGCTGAGGTTCTCTGCCCGGTGCATCGGCTGAGGTTTTCTGCCCGGTGCCTCAGCCGATGTGCTTCGTCAGGATGAACTCGGTGACTCCGGGCGGGTAGTTCTCGACCTGCCCGCTCACCTCGTAGCCCCGCTTCCGGTAGAAGTCCGGGGCCTGGAAACCCCAGGTCTCCAGCCGGGAGCGGGTGCAGGCCCGGTCGGCCCCGGCCACCCGTTCCGCCTCGGCGAGCAGCCGTGAGCCGAGGCCGCAGCCGCGATGGCGGGCGTCGACCCAGAGAAGGTCCACATGGAGCCAGTGCGCCCAGGTGCGGCCGGTCAGACCACCGGCGACGGCGCCCTGCTCGTCCAGCACCCATACTTCCAGGGGGAGTTCCTGCCCGGCGGGGTCGGAGCGCAGCGCGCGGAGCTGCGGGGAGCCGGCTGTGTTGTCGTCGCGCAGTCGTCGGCCGAGCAGGGTGCGCCGCCCTTTGTCCACTTCTGTCTCAAGACGGAACATGTACCAGAGCCTACGGAGCAGAGCCGGTCAGTTCTGCGAATTGCCTTCCGCACCGACGCCCCGGCCGTACCCTGATGCACAGCACCGGTGGGGGCCGGTGCTGATTCAGGGGTACGAGACAGTCGGGTACGGCGCCCGGGGTGGGTTGCAGTCGAAACACGGCGGCGGCCGTGGGACTGCGGTTCATTTTCCCGATCCGGGCGGCCGTACCCGCGCCGTTCCGTCCCTTCGTCGGGCCGGGGGTGGCCCAGCAACAGAGGCGGCATGGGGGTGCCTGTGGTTCGTATCCGGGTTCTCGTGGTGGATGACCACCGTATTTTCGCCGAGTCGCTCGCAGCGGCGCTCGCGGCCGAGCCGGACGTCGAAGTGGCGGCGGCGGGCAGTGGCCCCGCCGCGCTGCGATGTCTGGAACGGGCGGCCGCCGAGGGACGCGGCTATGACGTGATGCTGATCGATGCCGAACTGGGCATCCTGGCCGCGGCGGGAGGCCGCCGGGCACCCGTCCCGGTCCCCCGCAGCGGGGAGGACGGCCCGGTGGACGGCATCTCGCTGGTCGCCGGGGTCCGTTCGGGCCAGCCTTCGGTGCACACGGTGGTGCTCGCCGAGAAGGACGACCCGCTCCGGGCCGCGCTGGCGCTGCAGGCCGGGGCCTCGGGCTGGGTCGCCAAGGACTGCTCGCTGCAACGGCTGCTCACGGTCATCCGGGGGGTGCTGCGGGACGAGACGCATCTGCCCCCGGCCCTGCTCACGGGCGTGCTGCGGGAGCTGACGGCGGCGCGCAAGCACCGCACCGAGAGCGAGGAACTGGTCGAGTCGCTGACCCCGCGCGAGCGCGAGGTGCTGCGCTGCATGGTGGCGGGTCTGGGCCGCAAGGCGGTGGCGGAGCGGCTCTACCTCTCCCCGCACACGGTGCGTACGCATATGCAGAACGTGCTGGGGAAGCTGGGCGTGCACTCGACGCTGGCCGCGGTCGCACTGGCCCGACGGGCGGGTGTCGGACCGGCCGAGCTAGCCGGGGATGTTGTCGAACGGGGCGGTCAACTGGCGTAGCAGCGAGGCCAGTTCGCCACGCTGGTGGCCGGAGAGCTCGCCCAGAATGGCGCGTTCCTGAGCGAGCAGGCCGGCCAGCGACTGGTCGGCCCTGTCGCGCCCCTCGGCGGTGAGCCGGACCAGCACGCCGCGGCGGTCGCTGGGGTCGGGGAGCCGCTCGACGAGGTTCTTCTTGGTCAGCCGGTCGATGCGGTTGGTCATCGTGCCCGAGGTGACCAGGGTCTGGGTGAGCAGCTGGCCGGGGGAGAGCTGGTAGGGAGCGCCTGCGCGGCGCAGGGACGTCAGTACGTCGAACTCCCACGGCTCCAGATTGTGCTCGGAGAAGGCGATCCGGCGCGCCCGGTCCAGATGGCGGGCCAGGCGGGAGACGCGGCTGAGCACCTCGAGTGGTTCCACGTCGAGGTCGGGGCGCTCTCGGCGCCATGCAGCGACCAGTCGGTCGACCTCGTCCTCCATGTGGATCAGTGTAGAGGGTCTGTCGACATGAAGTCTCTTGAATTCAAGTGTCTTGACATCAAGATACTTCTGGCGTGATCCTGGTCCCATGACCGCACCCACCTGGGATCCGCAGCAGTACCTGCGCCACGCGGACCACCGCACCCGCCCCTTCCGCGACCTCCTGGCCCGCATCGCAGAGCCTCCGGCCGCCCCCGCACCCCGTATCGCCGACCTCGGCTGCGGAGCGGGCAACGTCACCGCCCTCCTCGCCGACCGCTGGCCGAAGGCCCGGATCACCGGCTACGACAACTCCCCGCAGATGCTGGAGCAGGCCCGCGCACACGCCGGCCCCCTCCTGGACTTCGCCGAGGCCGACGCCACGACCTGGACCCCCGCGGAGCCGTACGACCTGATCGTCTCCAACGCCCTGCTCCAGTGGGTCCCGGACCACACCGCCCGCTTCCCGCTCTGGCTGGACGCGATCACCCCCGGCGGTACGTTCGCCTTCCAGGTCCCCGGCAACTTCGGCCGGCCCAGCCATGTCCTGATGCGGGAACTCGCCGAGTCCCCGCGCTGGCGCGACCGTCTGGCCGGCGAGCTGCGCCACGCCGACGCGGTGCTCAGCCCTGCCGCCTACCTCGATGCGCTGACGGCCCCCGGCGTCACGGCGGACGTCTGGGAGACCACGTATCTGCATCTGCTGCACGGTGAGGACCCGGTACTCGACTGGGTGAAGGGCACCGGCCTGCGCCCCGTCCTGGCCGCCCTGGCCGACGACCCCGAGGCCCGCGAAGCATTCCTCACCGAATACCGCGACCGGCTGCGCACCGCCTACCCCAGGGGCCCGCACGGCACGGTCTTCCCGTTCCGCCGCGTCTTCGCCGTGGCCCGCAAGGAGAAGTGATGATCACTGCCGTCGACCACGTCCAACTGGCCGCTCCGGCAGGCTCGGAGGACGCGCTGCGCACGTACTACGTGGACACCCTCGGCATGACGGAACTCGCCAAGCCCCCCGCACTCGCGGCCCGCGGCGGCTGCTGGTTCCAGGCCGGCCCGGTCCAGCTCCACCTGGGCATCGAGCCCGGCTTCCGCCCGGCGAAGAAGGCCCACCCGGGCCTGCGCGTCACGGGCATCGAGGCCTACGCGGCACGACTGGAGGAGCGCGGCGCAGAGGTGCACTGGGACGGCGAACTGCCGGGGCACCGGCGCTTCTTCAGCCATGACCCGGTGGGCAACCGGCTGGAGTTCCTGGAGCCGGTGGCTGGGTGAGTTCTACAGCTCGTTCAGGGCGCCCGGTGTGATGTCGATGTCGACCGGGAACGGGGCACCCGTCTTGTGCCGGTCGTGGTGGATCCCGGTCAGGGCATAGGTCTTGGACACCGGGTCCAGCTCGTAGACCCGCACCACCGGGTGCTGGTCGGTGCAGGCCGTCTCGACCAGCCAGGAAGAGGACGTTGGCCTTCACCCCGCCCGCGTAGAAGATTCCTGGGGGCAGGCACAGGACGGTATGCAGGTCGTAGCGGAGCAGCAACTGGCGGCGGATCTCCGTGCCACGCCCACCCTCGTAGAGCACGTTGCCGGGGAGGATCACCGCGGCCCGGCCGGTGTCGGTGAGCAGAGTGGCGATGTGCTGGACGCCGACGTCTGCCAGGCACTGTTGCGGCAGGCCGAGGACGTGGACGCGGAGATCTGCTTCCGAGAGTTCGCCCGCCCCGGTTGCCCCGTACGAACCGATCCGGCCGACCAGTCGGGCCAGTCCTTGGGCGCCGACCCCTCAGTCGCCCGCTCAGCTCTTGCGGTGCCCGATCAGCCGCGGCTTCGACTCCAGGTTCTCCAGGCCGTGCCAGGCCAGGTTCACCAGATGCGCCGCGACCTCCGCCTTCTTCGGCTTGCGGGCGTTGACCCACCACTGGCCGGTCAGGGCGACCATGCCGACCAGTGCCTGGGCATACAGCGGGGCCAGCTTCGGGTCGAAGCCGCGGGCCTTGAACTCCAGGCCCAGGATGTCCTCCACCTGAGTGGCGATGTCGCTGATGAGCGAGGCGAAGGTGCCCGTCGACTGGGCGACGGGGGAGTCGCGGACCAGGATGCGGAAGCCGTCCGTGTACGTCTCGATGTAGTCGAGCAGGGCGAAGGCGGCCTGTTCCAGGAGTTCGCGGGGGTGGCCCGCGGTCAGGGCGCCGGTGACCATGTCGAGGAGCTGGCGCATCTCGCGGTCGACCACGACGGCGTACAGGCCCTCCTTGCCGCCGAAGTGCTCGTAGACGACCGGCTTGGAGACGCCGGCCCGGGCCGCGATCTCCTCGACCGAGGTGCCCTCGAAGCCCTTGTCGGCGAAGAGGGTGCGGCCGATGTCCAGCAGCTGCTCGCGGCGTTCCTTGCCGGTCATCCTCACCCGGCGGGTGCGCCGGGCGGAGGAGGGACGGTTGTTCTCGCTGCTGGTGCTGGAGTCGGTCGCCACGTCGTCAATCATGCCGCGTCGGCGCGCGCGGGGTCGCGCCGGGAGTCGATACGGCGGGAGTCGATCCGGGCGGAGTCCGGCCAGCGCACGTCGTACGCCCAGCGCAGTTTCTCGAACCAGCGGATCAGCCGGGCGCTCGAATCGATCTGGCCCCTCAGTACG
This sequence comes from Streptomyces sp. NPDC048473, assembly GCF_043200155.1. Lineage (NCBI taxonomy): Bacteria > Bacillati > Actinomycetota > Actinomycetes > Kitasatosporales > Streptomycetaceae > Streptomyces > Streptomyces sp. NPDC048473. Next base: position 150,999 of record NZ_JBICXE010000020.1, on the reverse strand, counting down.
CCGTGCCGCGCGCTCGTCGGGTCCGCGTGGTGCAGGTTGTGCCAGGACTCGCCGCAGGACAGGACCGCGAGCCACCACACGTTGCCGGACCGGTCACGGGACTTGAAGGGGCGCTTGCCGACCGCGTGGCAGATGGAGTTGATCGACCAGGTGACGTGGTGCAGCAGGGCCACCCGTACGAGAGAGCCCCAGAAGAAGGCGGTCGCCGCGCCCCACCACGACATCGTCACCAGACCGCCGACCAGTGGCGGGAGCGCCAGCGACGCGATCGTGAAGGTGAGGAAGTGACGGGAGATCCCGCGGATCGCCGGGTCCTTGACCAGGTCGGGGGCGTACTTCTGCTGCGAGGTCTGCTCCTCGTCGAACATCCAGCCGATGTGGGCCCACCACAGGCCCTTCATCAGGGCGGGGAGGGTCTCGCCGAAACGCCACGGCGAGTGCGGGTCGCCCTCCGCGTCGGAGAAGCGGTGGTGCTTGCGGTGGTCGGCCACCCAGCGCACCAGCGGGCCCTCCACGGCCAGCGAACCCGCGACGGCCAGGGCGATGCGGAGCGGGCGCTTCGCCTTGAAGGAGCCATGGGTGAAGTAGCGGTGGAAGCCGATCGTGATGCCGTGGCAGCCGATGTAGTACATCGCCACGAGCAGACCCAGATCGAGCCAGCTCACGCCTCGGCCCCAGGACAGCGGCACCGCCGCGACCAGCGCCACGAACGGCACCACGATGAACAGCAGAAGGGCGATCTGTTCGATCGACCGTTTGTTGTCCCCGCCGAGCGTGGCGGAGGGAGGGGCCTGACCGGCGGCCGCCGGTGGCTGGGCGTCGTCGATCGCAGCGGGGCTGGTGTTCATGGGGAGTCCCCTGGGGATGAGGAGTACGACGGATAGCTCTGGCTACGCATCCGTAACCTACGGCTACGTAAGTATGGCAGCGCGGAGGCCCGCAGCACGAGACCGCGACGGGCTGCCCATGAAGGGGAAACCCGATCGGGGCGCGAGCGGCGCCGACGGAGTGGACACCTATCCTGGTGGGGTCGGACAGCGCGGTCCGCACTCTGCTTTCCCGGGGGTGGCGTCAGCACCGCTGCCAGCGTCGGGCCCCGGAGATCCCCGCCCGCCCGTCTCTCACCGCCACCCTTGTTGGGAGTCGCTATGCGACGCACCTTCTCATTCACTGCAAGGAGCCGCACACTGTGAGCAGTGCCGACCAGACCCCCGCCGCCAGCCCCGAGCTGCGCGCCGACATCCGCCGCCTCGGCGATCTGCTGGGCGAGACCCTCGTACGCCAGGAGGGCCAGGAACTCCTCGACCTCGTCGAGCGGGTCCGCGCCCTGACCCGTACCGACGGCGAGGCCGCGGCCGAACTCCTCGGCGAAACGGACCTGGAGACCGCCGCGCAGCTCGTGCGCGCCTTCTCCACCTACTTCCACCTCGCCAACGTCACCGAGCAGGTCCACCGCGCCCACGAGATGCGTGACCGGCGAGCCGCCGAGGGCGGTCTCCTCGCCCGTACCGCCGACCGGCTGAAGGACGCGGACCCGGTCCACCTGCGCGAGACCGTCAAGAACCTCAACGTACGGCCCGTCTTCACCGCGCACCCGACCGAGGCCGCGCGGCGCTCCGTGCTGAACAAGCTCCGCCGCATCGCCGAGCTGCTGGACACGCCCGTCATCGACGCCGACCGGCGCCGCCAGGACCTGCGGCTCGCCGAGAACATCGACCTCATCTGGCAGACCGACGAGCTGCGCGTGGTCCGGCCCGAACCGGCCGACGAGGCCCGTAACGCCATCTACTACCTCGACGAGCTGCACACGGGCGCCGTCGGAGACGTACTGGAAGACCTGGCGGCCGAGCTGGAGCGGGTCGGCGTCGAGCTGCCCGCGGGCACCCGCCCCCTCACCTTCGGTACGTGGATCGGCGGCGACCGCGACGGCAACCCCAACGTGACGCCCGACGTCACCCGGGAAGTGCTGATCCTCCAGCACGAGCACGGCATCACCGACGCGCTGGAGCTCGTCGACCACCTGCGCGGACAGCTCTCCAACTCCATCCGCTACACGGGCGCCACCGACGAGCTGCTGATCTCGCTCCAGGCCGACCTGGAACACCTCCCCGAGATCAGCCCGCGCTACAAGCGGCTGAACGCCGAGGAGCCGTACCGCCTCAAGGCCACCTGCATCCGGCAGAAGCTCGTCAACACCCGCGAGCGCCTCGCCAGCGGGACCCCGCACCGCCCCGGCTGCGACTACCTCGGCACCGCCGAGCTCATCGCCGACCTGGAACTCATCCAGACCTCGCTGCGCGAGCACCGCGGCGGACTGTTCGCCGACGGGCGGATGGACCGCACGATCCGCACGCTCTCCGCGTTCGGTCTCCAGCTCGCCACCATGGACGTACGCGAGCACGCCGACGCCCACCACCACGCGCTGGGCCAGCTCTTCGACCGGCTCGGCGAGGAATCCTGGCGCTACGCCGACATGCCGCGCGACTACCGGCAGAAGCTCCTCGCCAAGGAGCTCCGCTCGCGCCGCCCGCTCGCCCCGACCCCGGCCCCGCTGGACGCCGCGGGCGAGAAGACCCTCGGCGTCTTCCACACCGTCAAGGAAGCCTTCGAGCGCTTCGGCCCCGAGGTCATCGAGTCCTACATCATCTCGATGTGCCAGGGCGCCGACGACGTCTTCGCCGCCGCCGTCCTCGCCCGTGAGGCCGGACTGCTCGACCTGCACGGCGGCTGGGCCAAGATCGGCATCGTGCCGCTCCTGGAGACCACCGACGAGCTGCGCGCCGCCGACGTCATCCTCGACGAGATGCTCGCCGACCCGTCGTACCGCCGTCTCGTCTCCCTGCGCGGCGATGTGCAGGAGGTCATGCTCGGGTACTCCGACTCCTCCAAGTTCGGCGGCATCACCACCTCGCAGTGGGAGATCCACCGGGCGCAGCGCCGGCTGCGTGACGTCGCGCACCGCTACGGCGTACGGCTGCGGCTCTTCCACGGCCGCGGCGGCACCGTCGGCCGCGGCGGCGGTCCCTCGCACGACGCGATCCTCGCGCAGCCGTGGGGCACCCTCGAAGGCGAGATCAAGGTGACCGAGCAGGGCGAGGTCATCTCCGACAAGTACCTCATCCCGGCGCTCGCCAGGGAGAACCTGGAGCTGACCGTCGCGGCCACCCTCCAGGCCTCCGCGCTGCACACCGCACCCCGCCAGTCCGACGAGGCCCTCGCACGCTGGGACGCGGCGATGGACACCGTCTCCGACGCCGCGCACGACGCGTACCGCAAGCTTGTCGAGGACCCGGACCTGCCCGCGTACTTCTTCGCGGCCACCCCGGTCGACCAGCTCGCCGAGCTCCACCTCGGATCGCGTCCGTCGCGCCGCCCGGACTCCGGCGCCGGTCTGGACGGACTGCGGGCCATCCCGTGGGTCTTCGGCTGGACCCAGTCACGGCAGATCGTGCCCGGCTGGTACGGCGTCGGCTCCGGGCTCAAGGCGCTGCGCGAGGCCGGTCCGGACACCGTTCTGGACGAGATGCACGAGCAGTGGCACTTCTTCCGGAACTTCATCTCGAACGTGGAGATGACGCTCGCCAAGACCGATCTGCGGATTGCCCGCCACTATGTCGACACGCTCGTCCCGGACGAGCTGAAGCATGTCTTCGCCGACATCGAGGCCGAGCACGCACTCACTGTCCAGGAGGTCCTGAGGGTCACCGGCGGGACCGAGCTGCTCGGCACCAGCCCGGTGCTCCAGCAGACCTTCGCCATCCGGGACGCCTACCTGGACCCGATCTCCTATCTCCAGGTCTCGCTGCTGGCCCGCCAGCGCGAGGCGGCGGCACGCGGCGAGGAAGCGGACCCGCTGCTCGCCAGGGCCCTGCTGCTCACCGTGAACGGTGTGGCCGCGGGTCTGCGCAACACCGGCTGAGCCGCCGGGGCGCGGGTGCGGCCCTGCTCAGAGGGCGATGAACGTCGCCACCAGCAGGGTCGCGCCCGCGATTCCGGTGCCCCAGGCGATCCGGGGCAGCCGCAGACCGCCGCCGATCACCAGGGCGGCCAGCAACAGCGCACCGCCTAGTGGCACCCAGGCATGCAGGAAGCCGGGTGGTCCGGTGCGTACGACATCGTCCGTGCCGGGCTTCACGACGACGGGGAAGCTGTCGCCCCGCCGCGCCGCGACGGACTTCTCGATCGTCACCCGGGGGCGCGCGGCGGCCTGCCCGGACGGCGCGAAAGGTCCGGTGCAGACATCGGCGCCGCAGCCCGTGACCGTCATGGTGCCGTGCTCGCGGCCCTTGGCCAGAACGATGTGGTGCGCCGAACTCCAGGAGGAGAGCACGCCCGCGACGAGCAGCAGCAGGACGACACAGCCCATGGCGGCGCTGCGGGCGTAGACCAGGGCGCGGTGGGAGGAGCTCCGCTTCATGGGGAGCGATCTTTGGGCAGAGCGGCGCCCCTGGTCAACTTGTGGCCGAAAATCGCCGGGGTACCGGCGGGAATGTCAGAGTTGTGCGCGCTGCGAATGTTGTGGAAGTCAGGAGTTGTACGCGCTCTGCGCGCGCTCCAGACCCTCCGCGAGCAGGCACTCCACCGAGTCGGCGGCCCGGTCCACGAGGTAGGCGAGCTCCTTGCGCTCGGTGGACGAGAAGTCCTTCAGCACGAAGTCCGCGACCTGCATCCGGCCCGGTGGCCGTCCGATCCCGAACCGGATCCGGTGGTAGTCGGCGCCCATCGACTTGGTCATCGACTTGAGCCCGTTGTGCCCGTTGTCGCCGCCGCCCAGCTTCAGCCGGAGCGTCCCGTAGTCGATGTCCAGCTCGTCGTGGATCGCCACGATGTGGTCGGTCGGCACCTTGTAGAAGTCGCGCAGCGCGGTGACGGGGCCGCCGGAGAGGTTCATGTACGACATCGGCTTGGCCAGGATCACCCGGCGGTTCTCCGGTCCGGGCGGGCCCATGCGGCCCTCGACGACCTGCGCCTGGGCCTTCTGCGCCCGCTTGAACTTCCCGCCGATCCGCTCGGCCAGGAGGTCGGCGACCATGAAGCCGACGTTGTGCCGGTTCGCCGCGTACTCGGGACCGGGGTTGCCGAGGCCCACGATGAGCCAGGGTTCGGTGGCGTCGGACATCTGCGCTCGGTCTCCTCGCGTACGGATGGTTCCGGATGGCCCGGTTACAGGGAAACGGGGCGGCGGGCCCTCGAAAAAGGAACCGCCGCCCCGTCAGTGAAGCAGGGAGGCGAGGCTCAGGCCTCGGTGCCCGCGGCCTCGGCGGCCTCGGCGGTCGGCTCCTCGGCCTGCGCGGCGACGACCTGGAGCACGACGGCTTCCTCGTCACCGGCCAGCACGGAGCCCTTGGGCAGCGGGACGTCCTTGGCGAGGATCGAGTCGCCGGCGTCCAGGCCCGCGATGGAGACCGTGACGGACTCGGGGATGTGGGTGGCCTCGGCCTCGACGAGCAGGGTGTTCTGCACGTACTCAAGGAGGTTGCCGCCCGGGGCCAGCTCGCCCTCGACGTGCACGGCGATCTCGACGTTGACCTTCTCGCCGCGCTTGACGGTCAGCAGGTCGACGTGCTCGATGCTGCCCTTGAGCGGGTTGCGCTGCACGGCCTTGGGGATGACCAGGGCGTCCTTGCCGTCGAGCTCCAGACCGATCAGGACGTTGGCGGTGCGGAGCGCAAGGAGCAGCTCGTGGGCCGGCAGGGTGACGTGGACCGGCTCGGCGCCGTGGCCGTAGACGACCGCGGGGACCTGGTTGTCACGACGGGCGCGGCGGGCGGCGCCCTTGCCGAACTCGGTGCGGGGCTGGGCGGCGAGCTTGATCTCGGCCATGACTGCACTCCTCGTGGGATGACGAAAACTGGATGGTCACCCGGCCCACGACAGGCCTGCTACGAAGAGCGCGTCGATAACGGACCGCCGTACATATGAGTACGGCCTCCCTCGCCGAGCAACTCGCTGAGTCTACCCGGCGGGGAGGCCGCACCCAAAGTGGATCTTCTGGGCGGTGCTGCTTACTGCTCTGCTTACTGCTCTTCGAAGAGGCTGGTGACCGAGCCGTCCTCGAAGACCTCGCGCACCGCGCGGGCGATCGTCGGGGCGATCGAGAGCACCGTGATCTTGTCGAGCTCCAGCTCGCCCGGGGTCGGCAGGGTGTCCGTGAAGACGAACTCGCTGACCTTGGAGTTCTTCAGACGGTCCGCGGCCGGACCGGAGAGCACACCGTGCGTGGCCGTCACTATGACGTCCTCGGCGCCGTGCGCGAACAGGGCGTCGGCGGCGGCGCAGATGGTGCCGCCGGTGTCGATCATGTCGTCGACCAGGACACAGACCCGGCCCTTGACGTTGCCGACGACCTCGTGGACGGTCACCTGGTTGGCGACGTCCTTGTCACGGCGCTTGTGGACGATGGCGAGGGGGGCGTCCAGGCGGTCGCACCAGCGGTCGGCGACGCGCACGCGGCCGGCGTCCGGGGAGACGATCGTCAGCTTCGAGCGGTCGACCTTGGCACCGACGTAGTCGGCCAGGATCGGCAGCGCGAAGAGGTGGTCGACCGGGCCGTCGAAGAAGCCCTGGATCTGGTCGGTGTGCAGGTCGACGGTGAGGATGCGGTCGGCACCCGCCGTCTTCATCAGGTCGGCGACCAGACGGGCCGAGATCGGCTCGCGACCGCGGTGCTTCTTGTCCTGGCGGGCGTAGCCGTAGAACGGCACGATCACCGTGATGGAGCGGGCCGAGGCGCGCTTCAGCGCGTCCAGCATGATGAGCTGCTCCATGATCCACTTGTTGATCGGAGCGGTGTGGCTCTGGATCAGGAAGCAGTCGGCGCCGCGGGCGGACTCCTGGAAGCGGACGTAGATCTCACCGTTGGCGAAATCGAAGGCCTTCGTCGGCACGAGGCCGACACCCAGTTGGTGTGCAACCTCCTCGGCCAGCTCGGGGTGGGCGCGGCCGGAGAAGAACATCAGTTTCTTCTCGCCGGTCGTCTTGATCCCGGTCACAGCACAGTCTCCTCAGACGTGTTCCTGGCGCTGCACGCATGTGTCCCGATGTGCAACGAGCCAGCCGAAATGGGGTGAGCATCTATCACGGTACGCCGTGCGCGGCGTACCCGTTTCCGGTCAGCTTTCGCCGTCGTGCTCCGAGGTGGCGGCCTGAGCTGCCTGTGCGGCGGCACTTCCCGGACGCTTGCGGGCCACCCAGCCCTCGATATTCCTTTGCTGGCCGCGGGCGACGGCGAGCGAACCGGGCGGTACGTCCTTGGTGATGACCGAGCCGGCCGCGGTGTAGACGCCGTCCCCGACCGTGACGGGCGCCACAAACATATTGTCCGAGCCGGTACGGCAGTGTGAGCCGATCGTCGTGTGGTGCTTGGCCACACCGTCGTAGTTCACGAAGACGCTGGCGGCACCGATGTTGGTGTGATCGCCGATCGTCGCGTCGCCGACGTAGCTCAGGTGCGGGACCTTGGTGCCCTCGCCGATCGTGGCGTTCTTCATCTCCACGTACGTACCGGCCTTGGCCTTCGGGCCGAGCTTGGTGCCGGGCCGCAGATAGGCGAACGGGCCGACCGTCGCGCCCTCGCCGACCTCGGCCAGGTCCGCGACCGTGTTGTCCACGCGTGCGCCCGCGCGCACGACGGTGTCCGTGAGCCGGGTGTTGGGGCCGACCTCGGCGTCCTCGGCGAGGTGCGTGGTGCCGAGCAGCTGGGTGCCCGGGTGCACGATCGCGTCCCGCTCGTAGGTGACGGTGGCGTCGATCAGCGTGGACGCCGGGTCCACGACGGTCACACCGGCGAGCATGGCCCGCTCCAGCAGCCGCTGGTTCAACAGGCGCCGGGCCTCGGCCAGCTGGACCCGGTTGTTGATGCCGAGGATCTCGCGGTGGTCGTCGGCGACGCAGGCGCCGACCCGGTGTCCGGCCTCGCGCAGGATGGAGAGCACATCGGTGAGGTACTCCTCGCCCTGGCTGTTGTCGGTACGGACCTTGCCGAGGGCGTCCGTGAGCAGCCGGCCGTCGAAGGCGAAGACCCCGGAGTTGATCTCCCGGATCGCACGCTGGGCGTCGGTGGCGTCCTTGTGCTCGACGATCTCGGTGACCGCTCCGTCGGCCGGGTCGCGGACGATCCGGCCGTAGCCGGTGGAGTCCGGGACCTCGGCGGTCAGCACGGTGACGGCGTTGGAGTCGGCCGTGTGGGTGGCGGCGAGCGCGGTGAGCGTCTCGCCGGAGAGCAGCGGGGTGTCGCCGCAGACGACGATCACGGTGCCCTCGACGGTCCCGCCGAGCTCGTCGAGACCGACGCGCACCGCGTTTCCGGTGCCCTTCTGCTGGGCCTGGTAGGCGGTCCGCAGGCGGTCGTCGACAGCGGTGAGATGCGCGCTGACCTGCTCGCTCTCGTGGCCGACGACCACGACGAGGTGCTCTGGTTCCAGTTCGCGGGAGGCGGCGACGACATGTCCGACGAGCGAGCGCCCGGAGATCTCGTGCAGAACCTTGGGGGTCTTCGACTTCATGCGGGTGCCCTCACCCGCTGCGAGGACTACGACGGCTGCCGGGCGTTCGGAGCTCACGGAAATGCCCTTCGGCTTCGGGTGGTGGACACCCGAAGGATACCGGGGCACCTCTGGACCGACATGGGCGCGGGCCCCGACCGCACTGGTCGGGGCCCGCTCGCAGAAGCTCCCCTGCCAGGATTCGAACCCGGACAAATGGCACCAAAAGCCACTGTGCTGCCGTTACACCACAGGGGACAGCAAAGCCGATCGACTGGACATACCGTCAGGTCGTCGACCGGGCAGACAACACTATGCCGTACCACCGGCCCCGGACGCGACGGGTCACGGTGCCCCGATCCGTGCGTGCTGTCCAGGTCGCCCGAAAATGAGGTGCGCCCGCCCGTAGGCTGGACGGCATGACCGCAACGGGGGCATACCGGGAAGCCGCGGGTGCGACCACCCGCGACTATTGGTGGTGGGAACGGCGGCGCAGTGTCGCCCTGGACGTGGGGCTCGCGCTCCTGTCGGCGCTGGAATGCGCACTGGAAGGGGTGGAGTTCGCCGGGGACACCGGGCTGCCGGTGCCGGTCGGCGTCGTGTTCGGGCTGCTCGCGGGGGCCGTACTGGTGGTGCGGCGGCGCCGGCCGATCGCCGTGGTGCTGGTGTCGATCGCGACGACGCCCGCCGAGATGGGCTTCCTGATGGGCTTGGTCGGCCTCTACACGCTGGCCGCCTCCGACGTACCGCGAAGAATCACCGCGGTGCTGATGGGGATGTCCTTCATGGGGACGTTCATCGTCACGTACGTACGGCTGCAGCAGAGCGTCTCCCAGCAGACCGACTTCGGCCGCGACGACTGGTACGTACCGCTGCTCTCCCTCTTCATGTCGCTCGGGCTCACCGCACCGCCCGTGCTGTTCGGCCTCTACATAGGGGCCCGGCGGCGGCTGATGGAGAGCCTGCGGGAGCGGGCGGACTCGCTGGAGCGGGAGCTGTCGCTGCTCGCCGACCGGGCCGAGGAACGGGCCGAGTGGGCACGTACGGAGGAGCGCCACCGGATCGCCCGCGAGATGCATGACGTGGTCGCCCACCGGGTCAGCCTGATGGTCGTGCACGCCGCCGCGCTCCAGGCCGTCGCGCCGAAGGACCCGGCGAAAGCGGTACGGAACGCCGCCCTGGTCGGCGACATGGGCCGCCAGGCGCTGACCGAGCTCCGCGAGATGCTCGGCGTGCTGCGGAGCGGGGAGGTCATGGCGCCCCGGTCCGCGAAGGTGCCGCTCGCCTCGGTCGGCCGGGCGGCGGCAGCCGCGGCGGCCGCCGCCACGGAGGACGGGCCCCGGCTGCACGAGGTGGAGACCCTGGTCGGGGAGTCCAGGGCGGCCGGCATGACCGTGGAACTCTCGGTGGACGGCGAGGCCCGCCCGTACGCCCCCGAGGTCGAGCAGACCGCGTACCGGGTGGTGCAGGAGGCCCTGACGAACGTGCACAAGCACGCGGCGGGTGCGAAGGCGTGGGTGCGGCTCGCGCACCGGGGCTCGGAAGTCGCGATGCAGGTGGAGAACGGCCCGTCGGACGCCACCACGGCGGACGCGGGGCTGCCGAGCGGGGGCAACGGGCTCGTCGGCATGCGGGAGCGGGTGCTGGGACTCGGCGGAGTCTTCGTCTCCGGGCCGACGGATGCGGGGGGCTTCCGGGTGTCGGCGGTGCTGCCGGACCGGGGGGCGGCCTGATTTTGCGGCCCGGCCCGCGATGTGTGCCGGCCCCGTGGGCAACGGTTTTGTCCTCGATCGCCGGACGGGCTTGAGCATCGAGCCCGTCCGGCGGTCGAGGACAAAATGGTCACCGGGCACGGCCGGGCCCGATCGTGCCGGGCGGACAGCCCCGGCCCGTCCGGCGTTTGAGGACGGAACCGCTGCGGTGGAGACCGGTCGACCGGACGGATGGGGGAGGCGGGCTCAGCCCGAGATCAGCCGCTCCGGCTGGATGCCGCCGACCAGCGTCGCCAGCGCCTGGTCGATGTCCGGGCCGAGGTACCAGTCCCCGGTGTGATCGATGCTGTACACCCGTCCCGCCGTGTCGATCGCGAGGACCGCCTGCCCGTCCCCCTCCTCGCCCAGCGGGCTGACCTCGGTCTCCAGCGCCCGGCCGAGGTCGCCGAGCGTGCGGGCGAGATGCAGCCCGCTCAGCGGGTCGATGCGCACCGAGGCCGGTGCGATCTGCCGGCCCGGCGCGGACGCCGTGATGTGCAGTCCGCCGAACTCCGCCCACGCCTCCACGGCCGCCGGGAAGACCGCGTGCTGATGACCGGCGGGCGACGCGTGCGAGCGCAGGGCGTCGGCCCACTCCTCGGCCTGCCGGATGTCCCAGCGGCCGGGCTGCCAGCCCGCGGCGCGCAGGGCGGCGTCGATGTCGACGGGGAAGCGGGTCGAGGCATGGCGGTCGCGGTCCGCGGGGCCCGCCTGTTCGGGTAGGTCGGTTCGGTCGTGCATCGGCGCGCGGTCAGCCCTTCTCGGCGGTGGTCGCCGCCCCGGTGGTCGTGAGGTCGACGGGACGTACGCCGAAGTGGGCGAGCATCGCCGTACAGGAGCGGCACGGCGGCGCGTAACTGCCGTGCAACGGGTCGCCGTCCTCACGGATGCGCCGTGCGGTGAGCCGCGAGTGCTTCAGGGCGCGGCGGGCCTCGCCGTTGGTCAGCGGCTTGCGCTGGGCCCGCTTGGAACGGCCGGCTTCCGCCGCGGTGAGCTGTCGGGAGAGCAGTATCGCCTCGGGGCAGCGGCCGGTGAAGCGTTCGCGCTGGCCGCTGGTGAGGGTATCGAGGAAGTCCTGGACCAGCGGGTGCAGTACGGGCGGCTGGTCGCCCTTGCCCGCCGTGCAGGTGAGCGTCTCACCGCGTACGGACAGCGCCGCGGCCACCGCGGGCAGGATGCCGTCGCGGCGGTGGTGCAGACGGGGTGTGCGGCTGGTCCCGGTGCTGCTCCAGCTGAGGCGCGGATCCCCGGATGTGACTGTTCGTGCGCTGTGCATGGTGCTTTTCCCTCCCGTGCCCGCAGCGGTAGCTGCGCGATGTGCACGCCCCCGAGTTGCGGTGACAGCCTGCCAAATGTCCCGGCTGGTGGGGAAGCTGGGGCGGGGAAACGCGCCTCCGTGTCGCGCCGCGGTGGCAGGAGCATCGCTTGTCCGTCACGCCGCTGTGACGGTTCGTGACGGAAGAGAAGAGGGGTGGCGTACGGGCGAGACCCGCTCTTGCGCCACCGCATAGGCTGTGCCCGGACCGCCCCCCTTGGGCAGGTCGGTCCTCACCAGTCAGACGCAGCAGGGGGCAACCGCCATGACGACAGGTCGGCTCGGGCAGCAAGCCGCGCCACCGAACGCGGCCTACGCCGGGCAGCTCGTGCATTTCCCGGACCCGGTCCGGGCGTCCCGCCACCCCAGAGGTGTGCGCATGGACGAGAACGGCAGCCCGGACTTCGCGCCGTACGCTCGCGCCGCCGCCGAGATCGCCGAGCCCCCGCAGGGCTTCGGCGTCGACGAACTGCGGCTCACCGACTACGTCTCGGCCAACGCGGCGCTGGCGGCGAGCGGCCACGAGCTGTGGGACACGATCCCCGCGGTCGCCACCCCGCACGGCTGGACCTGGCACCACGCCCCCGGCGGCCGGCGCATGGAGCTGGTCCCGGTCGAGGTCAAGGCGCTGCTCAGGCACCACGGCGGCCTCGCCGCCACCGCGGTCGACCAGAACAAGCGCGGCACCCGCCCGCTGCAGGAGACCCGGCCCGCGCACTTCCGGCTGCCCAAGGGCGCCGTCGCGGTGAGCGAGCAGCAGATCCTGGGCGTCGAGGAGGACCTCGGCTACCGGCTGCCCGGTGCCTACCGCTCGTTCCTCAAGGCGGCGGGCGGCTCGGCCCCGGTCGGTGCGGCGCTCGACGCGGAGCTCGGTCTCCTGGTCGACCAGCCGTTCTTCACGGTGCGCGAGGAGGCCGCCGTGAACGACCTGGTGTACGTCAACAAGTGCCTGCGGGACCACCTCACCAAGGACTACCTGGGCGTCGGCTTCGTCCAGGGCGGCATCCTCGCGGTGAAGGTGAGGGGCAACGGTGTCGGCTCGGTCTGGTTCTGCGCGTACGACGACGCCCGGGACCAGGACGGATGGAACGTGCAGGAACGGGTGGACCGGCTGCTGCTGCCGTGCGGCGGCGACTTCGACGCCTTCCTGCAGCGTCTGGCGGGCAACCCGCCGGAGCTGGAGACCGTGGCGAACCTGATGGTGGACGGCGGCTTCGCGCGGGCCGTCCCGGTGGAGGGGTGAGCGCGATGGTGACCTTTGCTCAGGCGCAGGAGCGCGCGGACGAGTGGATCAACGGCGACGTGCCCGCGTACCAGCACCGCGAAGTGCGGGTACGGGAGTTCGAGCTGGGCTTCGTGGTGTGGGGCGAGGACCGCGCCGAGGGTCCGGTCTCGGACGGTGGCCGGCAGCGGCTGGTGATCGCCAGGGACAGCGGTGAGGCCACCCTGTGGCCGGGACTGCCGGTGGGCGAGGTGATCCGGCGGTACGAGGAGGAGTACGGCGCACCTGATGCGGCACCGGCCGCTCCGGAGCCGCCGCAGCGCATCGATCTGAACCAGACGTCCTTCCTGTTGAGCCCCCCGGAGTGGCTCCAGGAAGCGGCCGACAAGCTGGGCATCCCGGACCGGCGGGCGGACCGGGACACGGGCGCGGTCCCTTCGGCCCCGTCAGCCCCGTCAGCCCCGTCGGTCCCTTCGGCCACTCCGCCTCCCGTCGCCCCCGCTGCTCGCGGGCCGGTCGCGTACGAGCCCACCGCCAACGACGGCGTTCCGGCATCCCCGCCGAACGTGCCCGCCGGGGCCACCCCCTGGGCCGGCACCGACACCAACGCGGGCTCCGACGACGGTGCGGTGCCCCTGCCGGCCACGGTGTTCGCACCGCCGCTCTCGGGCGCCGACGACGACGGCACCCCGCCGCCGGTCGTACCGGCCGATGCGCCGACCGCCCTGATGTCCGGTGGCAGCCGCCTGCCCCGGACGGCGATCGTCCCCGGCCTGGACCAGCAGGGAATCGGCACACCCGCACCCGGAGCACCTGCTCCGGGTGGGCCGGGTGGACCGAGTGCTCCTGGCCCCGGGGCCGGTGACATCGCGGATGCGGCCACCAGTAAGGCCGTGGTGCCGCCGCGCGGTGCGCGCGGTTCGCGCGGGGCCGGTTCTACGACCCCGCCGCCGCCCGGTGCCCCCGGCACCCCGGGTGCCCGGCCGGGTGCGCCCGTGCCGCCGCCCTCGGGACCAGGTGCGCCCGGTGCCCCGGCGGGCGGGTACCTGCCGACGCAGCTCGTCTCCCAGCTGGGCCCGCCCGGAGCCCCGCAGCCGCCGGCGCCTCCCGGTCCGCCCGGTGCGCCGATGCCGCCTCCTGGTTCGACGCCGCCGCCGCTCGGTGGCGGTGTGCACCATGCGGCGACGATGCTTGCCGACCCGAGCATGGGCGGTCCGGGTGCACCGCAGCCGCCCGCGCCTCCGGGGCCGCCCGGAGTCCCCGGAGCCCCGCAGCCGCCGGCGCCTCCCGGTCCGCCCGGTGCGCCGATGCCGCCTCCCGGTTCGACGCCGCCGCCGCTCGGTGGCGGTGTGCACCATGCGGCGACGATGCTTGCCGACCCGAGCATGGGCGGCCCCGGAGCACCCCAGCCGCCCGCGCCTCCCGGTCCGCCCGGTGCGCCGATGCCGCCTCCCGGTTCGACGCCGCCGCCGCCCGGTGGCGGTGTGCACCATGCCGCGACGATGCTCGCGGGCCCCGGTCAGGTCGGGCCGTCCGCGCCGCAGCCGCCCGGTCCTCCCGGCCCGCCGGGAACGCCGCAGGGCGGCGCCCCTGGCCCCGTACCGCCGAATCAGCACACCCCGCCGCCCCCGGCGTACGGATACCCGCAGGCGCCGACCGGTCAGCCGACCATCGGCCCCGGCTACCAGGCCGTGCTGCGCTACCGCGCGCCCGACGGCAGCGAGCAGCAGCTGATCCGCCGCTCGGCGCCCGGCACCCCGCACCCCGAGTGGCAGATGCTGCACGAGCTGCGGGCCATGAACGTGCCGCCGCAGCAGGTCATCGAGCTGCACACCGAGCTGGAGTCCTGCGAGCTGCCCGGTGGCTACTGCGCGCGGATGATCCGCGAGACCTGGCCGCAGGTGCGGATCACCAGCGTCGCCCCGTACGGCACCGATCACGCCAGCCGCCAGCAGGGCATGCAGCATCTGCTCACTCATCAGGGTGAGCTGCATCAGGTGGCGGACGGGCCGGCCCGTCCCGCGCCGGTGCGGGCTCCGCTGCCGCAGATGCCGCCCGCGATGCCGGTGCCGTCGGAGGCCATCGCCGAGGAACTGCTGCAGACCTTCGGGCCGCAGGGCATCCTCCGCTTCGACCAGCGCGCGGTGTCCCGTCAGGGTGTGCCCGAGACCGTGGCACGGACGCTGGTGTGGGCGGGGCTGCCCGCCGACTTCGGGCCGTTCTTCTGGGCGCAGCCGGGCCAGCCGGTGGTGCCGACGCTGGCCGAGCTGGCCGCACAGCGGCAGGTGCAGGCCGCACCCGACGCGGGGTCGTACCTCGTGATGGGGTCCGACTTCGGGCGGGCGATCTGTGTCCAGTACGGCACGGCGAACATCGTGGCCGTACCGGTCGAGGCAGGACCCGGCGGGCAGTCGGTGGCGCCGCAGTTCGTGAACACGGGGCTGCCGGAGTTCCAGCGCTCGATGGCGCTGCTCGGCCGGATGTGGCGGCTGCGCTTCGGGCTCAACCCGGAGCAGGCGGGCCGCTGGACGGTCGACTTCCAGGCCCAGCTGGTGGCGCTGGACGCGGCGGCGCTGGCGTCGCCGGAGAGCTGGTGGTCCGTACTCCTTGAGCAGATGTGGGACGGGCTGATCTGACCCGGCAGCCTCTGCGGACGGCGCCCGGCTCCCGACAGGGGGGCCGGGCGCCGCGCTTTTTGCCGTCTGTGATGCCCATCGCTTCCGTCCGGAAAGCAGCGAAACGATTCCGACTTCTGTACCGATTGCCGCATCCTTGACATATTGCTGGTGGTCGGAGAGTCGGAAAGAGGCTTCAAGGATGAGTTCTGCACCGGTGCCCGCGCATGGCTTCGTCGGCGTACGGGGACGTGGCTACCGTCCGGAGCAGGTGGACCGCACCGTGGCCGAGCTGTCGGCCGAGCGGGACGTGGCGTGGGAGCAGGTGTCCCGGCTGACCGAGCTGGTGGAGGAGCTTTCGGCCGAATCGGTCCGGCTGAGCGAGGCCGTCGTCAAGCTGGCCCCGCAGAACTACGAATCGCTCGGTGAGCGCGCCCGGCAGATCCTGGCGCTGGCCGAGAGCGAGGACCGGGCCGTACGGGGCGCCGCCCAGGAAGCGGCGCAGGCGCTGCGGGACGCGGCGGACGAGGCGGGCCGCCGGCTCCGCGAGTCGGCGCGCGCGGACTCCGAGGCGATGCGGGCGGCGGCCGGGAAGCACGCCGACGAGACGCTGGCCACGGCCGGGGGCACCGCAGAGGAGACCGTCGCCGAGGCCCGCAAGGAGGCCGTGGAGGTGCGGGAGCAGGCGGAGTCCGTGATGGCTGAGACGCGTCGCCGTACCGCGAGCGTCGTCGCGCACCAGGAGCAGGAGCACTCCGAGCGGTGGAAGACGGCCGAACGTGAAGTGTCGGAGGCCGATGCCGCGCAGGCCGTGCACCACGACGAGCTGACCGAGCAGGCGGAGGCCCGCCTGGCCGAGGCACGGCGGGCGTTGGCTCAGACCGAGGAGGCCGCACGGCACGGCCAGGAGGACGCCGAGGCGCAGGGTGCGGAGCTGATCGCGGCGGCCAGGGTCCGTGAGGAGCGGGTGGTCCGGGAGACGGAGCGGATCCTGCGGGAGCACGAGGAGGGCCGCGAGGAGGTCCAGGCACACATGACGCACGTACGGAACTCACTCGCGGCGCTCACCGGGCGGGGGGCCCCGACGGAGGACTGAGACCGACCGCCAGGGCCTTCGGGCACGGGGGTGTTTCAGGGGCGGGTCGCCGTTTTCTGCGGGGCGCCCGCCAGGATTCGCGACTCCTCCCCGTCATACCGGCGGCGGGCCTCGGCCGCCGTGTAACGGGGGAGCACCGTTCCCAGCCATCCCGCCAGGAAACCGGCCGGGATGGAGACGAGCCCGGTCGTGGTGTACGGGAACCAGTTGAAGTCGTATTCGGGGAAGACCGAAGAGGGCGAGCCCGAGACCAGATTGGTGCCGGTGATCAGCACCATGACGGTGACGGTGCCGACGATCAGGGTGCTGAGCAGGCCGGTACGGGTGAAGCGCCGCCAGAACATGCTGTAGACGAGCGCCGGGGCCAGCGCCGACGCACCGACACAGAACGAGAGCGTCGCCAGCGCCTGTACGTTCCAGTGCCTGGCCACGACGGCGAGTGTGGTGGCGAGCAGCCCGACGACGACCGCCGAGGCCTGTGCCGTACGCATTTCGGACAGTCCCGGCAGCGGCTTCCTGTCCGGGTCGCGCACCCCGTGCAGGCCGTGGGCGAAGAGATCGTGCGCGAGGGAGTTGGCGCAGGCCAGGATCATTCCGGCGACCGAGGCGAGCAGAGTCAGGAAGATCGCCGTCGTCATCGTTGTGACGACCAGCGCGCCCAGCTGTCCACCGCCCGCGACCACCCCGCTGACCTGCAGGATCGAGCTGTTTCCGGACGCTCCGGCGGCGGTGATGCGGTCGTGGCCGACGAGCGCCCCCGTACCGAAACCGATCACGACGAGCAGCAGACAGAGCCCGGCGACCACGGCGACCGCCCAGGACAGTGAGCGGCGGACGGCCTGTGTGGAGCGGGCGCTCGTCATGCGCATGGTGACGTGCGGCAGACAGGCGGCGCCGAGCACCACGGTCAGTTCGGAGCTGACCATGTCGAGTCCGCTGCCGTCGAACTGGAGCCCCGAGCGCAGATACGCGGCCCCCGCGCCGCTGCCTGCCTGGGCGGCCGAGAGCAGGGCGCCGGTGTCCCAGTCGAAGCGGTTCATGATCAGTACGGAGATGGTGAACGCGGCGACGAAGAGGACCACGGTCTTCACGATCTGGATCAGCGCGGTGCCCTTCATGCCGCCGATCGCCGAGTAACCGATCATCAGGATGCCGAGCCCGATGATGGCGCCGGTGCGGAACCCGGAGCTGTCGAACCCCAGGATGAAGGAGAGCAGATCGCCGCTGCTCGCGAGCTGGACGACCATCATCGGAACGAGCGCGGCGATGGTGGCCGCGCAGGCGGTGATACGGACCGCGCGGCCGGGGGCGCGGCGTACGAGCAGGTCGCCCATGGTGAACCCGCCCGCGTTGCGCAGCGGTTCGGCCAGCAGGAACATCAGCAGGACGAGCGAGAGGGTGATGCTCAGGGCGAGGATCATCCCGTCGTAGCCGGTGAGGGCGATGATGCCGGTGGTGCCGAGAACCGTGGCCGCGGAGAGGTAGTCGCCCGCGAGTGCGAGGCCGTTCTGCAGGGGCGAGAGCGTGCGGGAACCGGTGTAGAACTCGTCGAGGTCGTCGCGGTCCGGGCCGGTCATCACACAGAGCAGCAGGGCGATGCTGGCCACGGCCAGGAAGGCCACCAGGGACATCGACTGTGCAGAATCGTCGAATCCGTTCACCGGGCCGCTCCTGTTCTTCGGAGCCGGGCGGCGAGCGGATCGACCGTGCTCCGGGCGGTCCGCTCGTACAGGACGATGGCGAGCAGTGTCACGGGGAGCTGACAGAGCCCCAGCGCCAGGCCGATGTTGAGACCGCCGAACAGGGGGCGGTCCATCAGGTCCTTGGCGAATCCGGAGAGCAGCAGGAAGGCGACGAAGTAGCCGAGTGCGGTCAGGGTCGCGATGCGCCGCAGCAGCCGGTACGCGGTGCGCAGCCGGCGCAGATCGCCGTGGCGGCCCGGGACGGGCGCGGGAGCGGTGGGCGCGGCCGGCCGCTCCGGGGGCGGTGAGGGCTCCGAACTCTGCCAGGGGAGCAGGTATTCGGGGTCATGCGGAGGCGGGGGCTGATGCCGCCGGGACGGCTTCGGCAGCCGTCCGGGCCAGGAGGAGTACGGGGATGGGGGCGGGCTTCCGTACGACATCTGGGTGCTGCTCCTTGCATGGCTCGGGTCCTGGGCTGGACGGCAAGGCAGGAGTGCGGGTGTGCTGTCGGAAGCGCGAACATTACTCGCGGGTATGGCAGTTGGGGAGACATTGGCCTGAACTACCCACGGTAATGGCTCAGTTGCGTGAGGTCTCGCCGAGTGGAGTACCTCTGTCCCCAGCGCGATGCGGACGGCTACGCCGCCGGGGCGTCGCTGTCCGGCTCCTCGGTGAGGACCGGGAAGCGGCGCGGGGCCACGAAGACCAGCACCAGCAGGGCGAGCGCCGCGGCCCCGGCGGCGCCGAGGTAGACGTGGTCGACGGCGGCGTCGACGGCCCGCCGCAGATAGTCCGTCGCCGCGGCCGAGAGCCTGCCCGGGCCGTCCAGGGCGTGCGAGATCGCATCCAGGTCGTCCGGCAGCCCGGGGACCGGGGCGGCGGCCAGCCGGGAGGCGAGGATCCCGTTGGCGACGGCCCCGAAGAGCGCGGCGCCGACGCTCTGGCCGACCTGGCGGCAGAAGAGTACGGAGGCGGTCGTCGTACCGCGCTCGGCCCAGCCGACCGTCGACTGGACGCCGACGATCAGCGGCAGCTGGAACAGCCCGAGCGCCGCGCCCAGCAGCAGCATGATCAGGGCGGGCTGCCAGGGCTCGCCCGGATACGGCAGCAACGGGAAGGCGAGCAGTATCAGCAGGGCGCAGCTCATGCCGATGATCGCGGTGTGGCGGAAGCCGATGCGGTTGTAGACGCGGTTGGAGAACGCCGCAGACACCGGCCAGCTCAGGGTCATCACGGACAGCACGAAACCGGCGGCGATCGGGCCGAGACCCAGCACCGACTGGGCGTACGTCGGCAGGAAGACCGTGGGGGCGACCATCAGCAGCCCCATCGCGCCCAGTGCCAGATTGACCGACGCGATGGTCCGCCGACGCCAGACCCAGCCGGGAATGATCGGCTCGGCGGCCCGCCGCTCGATGACGACGGTCAGCGCGCCGAGCACGACACTGCCGGCCAGCAGCCCGAGGGACGGGGCGGAGAACCAGGGCCAGGCGACCCC
Organism: Streptomyces sp. NPDC048473; assembly: GCF_043200155.1. Classification (NCBI taxonomy): domain Bacteria; kingdom Bacillati; phylum Actinomycetota; class Actinomycetes; order Kitasatosporales; family Streptomycetaceae; genus Streptomyces; species Streptomyces sp. NPDC048473. The sequence continues at coordinate 131,337 of NZ_JBICXE010000020.1, read as the reverse complement.
GCCCTGGACGAGCGCGGTCAGCAGCAGGGCGCCGGTCGCGAAGACGGCGAGGGCGCCTGCCCAGTCGATACGGGGGCGGGGCGCGCCGGCCGCCCGGCGGGTGCGGGACGGCTCGTGGAGGTGACGTACGACGAGCCAGAGCGCGAGGGCTCCGATCGGCAGATTGATCAGAAAGATCCAGCGCCAGTCGGCGTACACCGCGAACAGTCCGCCGATCACCGGCCCCGCGACCGCCGATGTGGCCCATACGGTCGACAGCTTGGCCTGGATCTTGGGGCGTTCCTTGAGCGGATAGAGGTCCGCGGCGATGGTCTGCACAGTGCCCTGCAGGGCGCCGCCGCCCAGGCCCTGGACGACCCGGAAGGCGATCAGCGCGGCCATGTTCCAGGCGGCGGCGCAGAGCACCGAGCCGAACAGGAAGAGGGCGATGCCGGCGATCAGAACCGGCTTGCGGCCGAAGGTGTCGGAGAGCTTCCCGTACACCGGCAGGGAGACCGTCACGGCCAGCAGATAGCCGGAGAACAGCCACGAGAAGACGGAGAAGCCGCCGAGGTCGCCGACGATCTGCGGAACCGCGGTGGAGACGATGGTGCCGTCGATGGCCGACAGAGCCATCCCGAGCATCAGGGCGGCGACCACCGGGCCGCGTCCGGGCGGCGTCGCGGGGGAGGGGGCCCGGCCGACCCCGGACCCGGATACCGCTTCGGTACTGCCGCCCGCATTGCCGCCCGCGCCGCTCACCAAGATTCCTTCCCCCTGCATGTATTTTCTCGGGACACTGTCTCACCCGTGGATCCCGGCGGGGAGGATGCCGCAGCCGGCGGACGGTTTTGAAGGTCGCTGCGGGCTCCGGCGCGTGCACCCATGGGTCCAGTCCCTGAGGCGGGTCTCCACCCGGGGGCCGAGACCCCTAGGGGACGGTCCTCAGTTTTGCCCAGGGGCGGTTCCTCCCGGCGGAGGACGTGACGGCCCGGGCCCGTTCCTTACCGTGTTCCTACACCGCGAAAAGCGGCTGATTCCCACCGTGAATGCGGCTGACCGCAGGGGGCGCGGTGGGGAAAACCCCACCCGAAGACTGCGCTGTGCACCAGCGCGCCGGGCTCCCTCGGAACACCACACTTCGCAGGTGCACCCGCGACATCCCGAACGCCGACCGGCAAACGCCGACCGGCAGACACTGACCGGCATAGGAGAAAAACCGTGACATCGGCTGTAACCATTCCCAGGCACGGGGGCACTGGAGGGCGTACGGCCGTCGCTGCGCGAGCGCGGCAGGTCGTCAAGGCGTACGGGGCGGGGGATACCCGGGTCGTCGCGCTCGACCATGTCGATGTGGACATCGCCCGCGGGCAGTTCACGGCGATCATGGGTCCGTCCGGCTCCGGCAAATCGACCCTGATGCACTGCCTGGCCGGCCTGGACACCGTGACCTCCGGTCAGATCCACCTCGACGAGACCGAGATCACCGGGCTCAAGGACAAGAAGCTCACCCAGCTCCGCCGGGACCGGATCGGCTTCATCTTCCAGGCGTTCAACCTGCTCCCGACGCTCAACGCGCTGGAGAACATCACGCTGCCGATGGACATCGCGGGCCGCAAGCCCGACGCGGCCTGGCTGCGGCAGGTCGTGGAGACAGTCGGTCTCGCCGAGCGGCTGAAGCACCGGCCCACCGAGCTCTCCGGCGGCCAGCAGCAGCGCGTCGCGGTGGCCAGGGCGCTCGCCGCCCGGCCGGAGATCATCTTCGGCGACGAGCCCACCGGAAACCTGGACTCGCGGGCCGGCGCCGAGGTGCTGAGCTTCCTGCGCAGGTCGGTCGACGAGCTGGGCCAGACCATCGTCATGGTCACCCACGACCCGGTCGCCGCCTCCTACGCGGACCGGGTGCTGTACCTCGCCGACGGACGCATCGTCGACGAGATGCTGGACCCGACGGCCGACCAGGTCCTCGACCGCATGAAGGACTTCGACTCGCGCGGGCGGACGTCATGACCGTCTGGAAGACATCGAGGCGCAACTTCTTCGCGCACAAGGGACGAATGGCGCTTTCCGCCGTCGCCGTCCTGCTGTCGGTGGCGTTCGTGTGCGGCACGCTCGTCTTCACCGACACCATGAACACCACGTTCGACAAGCTCTTCGCCGCGACGTCGGCCGATGTCACCGTCAGCCCCAAGAGCCCCGAGGACAACGACCGGCTCCCGGAGAACGGCAAGCCCGTCACGCTCCCCGCCTCCGCCGTCGAGCAGGTCGGCAAGGCCACCGGTGTGAAGGACGCCGAGGGCGCGGTCAGCAGCATGTCCGTCACCGTCGTCGACAGCCACAACAAGAACATGGGCTCGACGACGGGCGCCCCGACGATCGCGGGCAACTGGACGAAGAACGACCTGCGTTCGATGGAAATCACCTCCGGCCACGCACCGCGCGGCCCGACCGAGGTGATGGTCGACGCCGACACCGCCGACAAGCACGGCCTGAAGATCGGTGACGAGCTGCGCACCATCGCCGCCACCGGCGACATCGACGCGAAGATCAGCGGCATCGCCACCTTCAAGGTCACCAACCCCGGTGCGGCGATCGTCTACTTCGACACCGCCACCGCGCAGACGAAGCTGCTCGGCAGGCCCGACGTCTTCAGCCTCATCTCCGTCACCGCCGAATCCGGCGTCACCGACACGCAGTTGAAGCGACACGTCGCCACGGCGCTCGGCGACACCTCCGCGTACAAGCTCCAGACCCAGAAGGAGGCCGCGGACGCCAACAAGGACTCCATGGGCTCCTTCCTCGACGTCATGAAGTACGCGATGCTCGGCTTCGCCGGGATCGCCTTCCTCGTCGGCATCTTCCTGATCGTCAACACCTTCTCGATGCTGGTCGCCCAGCGCACCCGCGAGATCGGCCTGATGCGGGCCATCGGCTCCAGCCGCAAGCAGGTCAACCGGTCCGTGCTGATCGAGGCGCTGTTCCTCGGCATCGTCGGCTCCGTCCTCGGCGTCGGCGCCGGTGTCGGCCTCGCCGTCGGCCTGATGAAGCTCATGGGCGCCATGGGCATGGACCTGTCCACCAAGGACCTCACGGTCGCCTGGACGACCCCGGTGGTCGGCCTCGCGCTCGGCATCATCGTCACCGTCGTCGCCGCGTACATCCCGGCCCGCCGGGCCGGGAAGATCTCCCCGATGGCCGCCCTGCGCGACGCCGGAACCCCGGCGGACGGCCGCGCGGGCCGGGTCCGGGCCGCGATCGGCCTGGTCCTCACCCTCGCCGGTGGCGCCGCGCTCCTCGCCGCGACGCGGGCCGACAAGTCGAGCGAAGGCTCGCTCTTCCTCGGGGTGGGCGTGGTCCTCACCCTGATCGGCTTCATCGTGATCGGCCCACTGCTGGCCGGCTTCGTGGTCCGGGTGCTGAGCGTGGTCATGCTGCGGATGTTCGGCCCCGTCGGACGGCTCGCGGAGCGCAACGCCCTGCGCAACCCGCGCCGCACCGGAGCGACCGGCGCCGCCCTGATGATCGGCCTCGCCCTGGTGGCGTGCCTCTCCGTCGTCGGCTCCTCCATGGTCGCCTCGGCCACGGAGGAACTCGACAAGTCGGTCGGCGCGGACTTCATCGTCCAGGCGTCCGGCAACACGCCCACACTGATCGTGGACCAGGCCGTGAAGGCCCTGGAGACCGTGCCGGACATCGAGCACCTCACCGACTACAAGGTCGTCAGCGCCGAGCTGACCGCCCCCGACGGCACCACCGAGGACGAGGGCCTGGTCGCCGCCGACCCGACGTACAAGGACGACGTCCGCCGCGAGGCCGTCTCCGGCAACCTGGCCGACGCCTACGGCAAGGACGCCATGTCGGTCGGCGACGGCTACGCCACCCGCCACCACATCAAGGTCGGTGACCGGCTCACCGTCGCGTTCAAGGGCGGCGAGAGCGCGAAGCTGAAGGTCGCCGCGATCACCTCGGACGACGTGAACATCGACAAGGGCGCGATGTACACCAACATCACGACCGCCGCGCAGTACGTCCCCGCCGACGCCCTGCCGGACAACATGATCATGTTCGCGAAGGCTGCGGACGGCAAGGAGAAGGAGGCGTACGCCGCGCTCAAGGACGCCCTCGCCAAGTACCCGCAGTACGAGGTGAAGAACCAGGCCGACTTCAAGCAGCAGCTGAAGGACCAGATCGGCCGGCTGCTGAACATCGTCTACGGCCTGCTGGCACTCGCGATCATCGTCGCCGTGCTCGGTGTGGTGAACACCCTGGCCCTGTCGGTGGTCGAGCGGACCCGCGAGATCGGCCTGATGCGCGCCATCGGCCTCTCCCGCCGCCAGCTGCGCCGGATGATCCGCCTGGAGTCTGTGGTCATCGCGGTCTTCGGCGCCCTGCTGGGCCTGGGCCTCGGCATGGGCTGGGGCACGGCGGCCCAGAAGCTGCTGGCTCTGGAGGGCCTCGGCGTCCTGGAGATCCCGTGGCCGACGATCCTCACGGTCTTCGTCGCCTCGGCCTTCGTCGGCCTGTTCGCGGCCCTGGTCCCGGCGTTCCGGGCGGGCAGGATGAACGTCCTGAACGCGATCGCCACGGAATAGCGAGGGTGACGGCCGACGTAGGATGACTGGATCCGGCCCCGGGGTGTTCCTCCAAACACTCCGGGGCCGGATTCGTGTCCGTACGGCGCGGGGCGCGGGGTGGAGTTGCCGGGCCCCGCGCCCCGGGCCCCGGGCCCGGGGCGCGCGGACCATGGGCGCAGGGCAGAGCTGCCGGCCCGGCGCGTGCCCGCTGCACGGGCCGGGTCGGATCCGGCCCGCCGGGCTGGATCCGACCCGCTGAGCCGGATTGCGCACGCGGCTGTCACATGGGAGTCGTACGCTGGGAACCCCCGGCCCGTGAGACGTGTCGGGTCCTTCGTGTTGCCCCTTCGCGTTGCCCCCTGGCAGCAGCCGGCTGTCAGACCTCGCCCTCGTTACCCGGACGGAAGCCCTTCATGAGCCTGCACGGCCTGCTGGATGTCGTCGTACGTGACCCGGCACTCTCCGAAGCGGTGAAGGCCGCCACCGACGGCCACCGGATGCACGTCGACCTCGTCGGCCCGCCCGCCGCCCGTCCCTTCGCCGTGGCCGCGCTGGCCCGTGAGGCCGGGCGGACCGTGCTCGCCGTCACCGCGACCGGCCGGGAGGCCGAGGACCTGGCGGCCGCGCTGCGCACCCTGCTGCCGCCGGACACGATCGCCGAGTTCCCGTCCTGGGAGACCCTGCCGCACGAGCGGCTCTCGCCCCGCTCCGACACCGTGGGCCGCCGCCTCGCCGTGCTGCGGCGCCTGGCGCACCCGAGGAAGGACGACCCGGAGACCGGCCCGGTCAGCGTCGTCGTCGCACCGGTCCGCTCCGTGCTCCAGCCACAGGTCAAGGGGCTCGGCGACCTGGAACCCGTAGCGCTGCGCATCGGGCAGAGCGCCGACCTCGGCAAGACGGTCGACGCGCTCGCGGCAGCCGCGTACTCCCGGGTCGAACTGGTGGAGAAGCGCGGCGAGTTCGCTGTGCGCGGCGGCATCCTGGATGTCTTCCCGCCGACCGAGGAGCACCCCCTTCGGGTGGAGTTCTGGGGCGACGACGTCGAGGAGATCCGCTACTTCAAGATCGCCGACCAGCGGTCGCTGGAGATCGCCGAGCACGGGCTGTGGGCGCCGCCCTGCCGTGAGCTGCTGCTGACCGGCGAGGTGCGCGAGCGGGCCGCGGCCCTCGCCGAACTCCACCCGGAGCTGGGCGAGCTGCTCGGCAAGATCGCCGAGGGGATCGCGGTGGAGGGCATGGAGTCCCTCGCCCCGGTCCTCGTCGACGACATGGAGCTGCTGCTCGACGTACTGCCCAAGGGTTCGATGGCGCTGGTCTGCGACCCGGAGCGGGTCCGCACCAGGGCGGCCGACCTGGTCGCCACCAGCCAGGAGTTCCTCCAGGCGTCCTGGGCGGCGACCGCGGGCGGCGGGGAGGCTCCGATCGATGTCGGCGCGGCCTCCCTGTGGGGCATCGCGGACGTCCGCGACCGGGCCCGCGAGCTGGAGATGATGTGGTGGTCGGTCTCCCCGTTCGCCGCGGACGACGAGCTCGACGAGGACACCCTCAAGCTCACGATGCACGCCCCGGAGTCGTACCGCGGCGACACCGCCCGCGCGCTCGCCGACACCAAGGGCTGGATCGCCGACGGCTGGCGCACGGTGTACGTCACCGAGGGCCAGGGACTCGCCTCCCGTACCGTCGAGGTGCTGAGCGGCGAAGGCATCGCGGCCCGCCTCGACCCGGACCTGGCGGAGATCTCCCCGTCCCTCGTCCATGTCTCCTGCGGCGCCATCGACCACGGCTTCGTCGACCCGGCGCTCAAGCTCGCCGTACTCACCGAGACGGACCTGACCGGTCAGCGCACCGCCACCAAGGACCTGGGCCGGATGCCGGCCCGCCGCCGCAAGACGATCGACCCGCTGACGCTGGAGACGGGCGACTACATCGTCCACGAACAGCACGGTGTGGGCCGCTACATCGAAATGGTGCAGCGCACCGTGCAGGGCGCCACCCGCGAGTACCTCCTCGTCGAGTACGCCCCCGCCAAGCGAGGCCAGCCCGGCGACCGCCTTTACATCCCGACCGACCAGCTGGAACAGGTCACCAAGTACGTCGGCGGCGAGGCACCCACCCTGCACCGGCTCGGCGGCGCCGACTGGACGAAGACCAAGGCGCGCGCCAAGAAGGCCGTCAAGGAGATCGCCGCCGACCTGATCAAGCTCTACTCGGCGCGGATGGCGGCGCCCGGCCATGTCTTCGGCCCCGACACCCCCTGGCAGCGCGAACTGGAGGACGCCTTCCCGTATGCGGAGACGCCCGACCAGCTCACCACCATCGCCGAGGTCAAGGAGGACATGGAGAAGTCCGTCCCGATGGACCGGCTGATCTGTGGTGACGTCGGCTACGGCAAGACGGAGATCGCGGTACGGGCGGCCTTCAAGGCGGTCCAGGACGGCAAGCAGGTAGCTGTCCTCGTCCCGACCACCCTCCTTGTCCAGCAGCACTACGGCACGTTCACCGAGCGCTACTCCCAATTCCCGGTCAGCGTACGGGCGCTGAGCCGCTTCCAGTCCGACTCCGAGTCCAAATCAACTCTCGAAGGACTCCGCGAGGGCTCCGTCGACCTGGTCATCGGCACCCACCGCCTCTTCTCCTCCGAGACGAGGTTCAAGGACCTGGGCCTGGTCATCGTCGACGAGGAGCAGCGCTTCGGCGTCGAGCACAAGGAACAGCTGAAGAAACTCCGCGCCAACGTGGACGTCCTCACCATGTCCGCGACACCCATCCCCCGTACGCTCGAAATGGCCGTGACGGGCATCCGCGAGATGTCGACGATCACCACGCCCCCCGAGGAGCGCCACCCGGTCCTCACCTTCGTCGGCCCGTACGAGGAGAAGCAGATCGGCGCGGCGATCCGCCGTGAACTGCTCCGCGAGGGCCAGGCGTTCTACATCCACAACCGCGTCGAGTCGATCGACCGCGCCGCCGCGCGCCTGCGCGAGATCGTCCCCGAGGCGAGGATCGCGACCGCCCACGGCCAGATGTCCGAACAGGCCCTGGAGCAGGTGGTGGTGGACTTCTGGGAGAGGAAGTTCGACGTCCTGGTGTCCACGACGATCGTCGAGTCCGGGATCGACATCTCCAACGCCAACACCCTGATCGTGGAGCGCGGCGACAACTTCGGCCTGTCGCAGCTCCACCAGCTGCGCGGCCGCGTCGGCCGTAGCCGCGAGCGCGGCTACGCCTACTTCCTGTACCCCCCGGAGAAGCCCCTCACCGAGACGGCCCACGAGCGTCTGGCCACGATCGCGCAGCACACCGAGATGGGCGCGGGCATGTACGTGGCGATGAAGGACCTCGAAATCCGCGGCGCCGGAAACCTCCTGGGCGGCGAACAGTCCGGCCACATCGCGGGCGTCGGCTTCGACCTGTACGTACGCATGGTCGGCGAGGCGGTGGCCGACTACCGCGCCTCCCTCGAAGGCGGCGTGGAGGAGGAGCCGCCCCTGGAGGTCAAGATCGAGCTCCCGGTCGACGCGCACGTCCCCCACGACTACGCCCCCGGCGAGCGGCTGCGCCTCCAGGCGTACCGCGCCATCGCCGCGGCCAACACGGAGGACGACATCAGGGCGGTCCGCGAGGAACTCACCGACCGCTACGGCAAGCTCCCCGAGCCGGTCGAGAACCTGCTCCTGGTCGCGGGCCTGCGCATGCTGGCCCGTGCCTGCGGCGTCGGCGAGATCGTGCTCCAGGGCTCCAACATCCGGTTCGCCCCGGTCGAGCTGCGCGAATCGCAGGAGCTCCGCCTGAAGCGCCTCTACCCGAAGACGATCATCAAGCCGGCCATCCACCAGATCCTGGTCCCACGCCCCACCACCGGAAAGATCGGTGGCAAGCCGGTCGTCGGCCGCGAACTGCTGGCGTGGACGGGGGAGTTCCTCACGACGATTCTGGGGTCGTGAGGGGCGCCGGATCGGGCGCGGCTACGGTCTTGAAGACCAGCCACACGGTCTTGCCGACGACGTGATCATCGACCCCGAAGTCGTCGGCGAGCTCGCCCACGAGGCGTAACCCGCGCCCCGAGCAGGCGTCGTCGCCGGGGCGCTGGACCGCCGGCTGACCGGGCCCGCTGTCACGGACCTCCAGCCGGACCAGCTCCTTGCCCCGGTGGAGGCCGACGCAGAACTCGCGCCAGGGTGGCGCGCCATGCAGCAACGCATTGGTGGCGAGTTCCGACACGCACAGCTTTATGTCCTCGACCAGAGGGCCGCAACGCCTGAGTAACGCCTGAGTGCGGCGGGACGGCCGACCCTCGGCCGGCGGGCTAACCCGCCGCTTCCTCGCCCGTGGCTTCCGTGTCTACAGCCCCGCGGATCACCGAGTGATCCGTTGCCGTAGGTCGCTCAGCCCGCGCCGGGGCACGAAGAGTGCGCACCTGCGGAGCCAGCAAGGCTCCCAAGGTCGCCGCGACAATCAGAGCGGCGCAAGTAAACAGCATCCGGTCCGTACCCCATGCATCAGCAGCCGGCCCCGCTACCAGCAAGCCCAGCGGAGCGAACGCGAGCGAACCGAACCAGTCGTACGAGCTGACCCTGGACAAAGCCTCCTCCGGCACTTCCCGCTGAATCGTGGTGGACCACAGCACCCCGAAGACATCGGAGGAGACGCCCGACCCGAACATCGCCACCGCGATCAGCCACACCGGAGCCCCGAGCCCCAACAGCACAATCGGCACGGCCGACGGCAATGTGGCCAGAACCGCCACCAGGATCGGCCGCTCAACCCGCACCTTGGCCGCCAGACCCGCGCCCGCGACAGCTCCGAGGGCTTGCGCAGCGACGATCACCGACCAGGCGCGAGCGCCACCGAGATGATGCTCGGCCGCCAGCGGACCCAGCACGCCGACGTTGGCGTTCAACGCGGCTATAACGACGGCGTATTGGCAGACCACGGCCCAGAGCCACTGCCGGGAGGAGAACTCCCGCCACCCCTCTCGCAGATCCGCCCAGCCGGAGGACCTCTTCCTCGGACGCTCACCGATTCCCAGCAACGACGTCAGCACCGCACTGACCACGAATGAGAGGGCATTCAACGCCAGTGCCCAGCCGGCGCCCAGCCAAGCCACCGTCACCCCCGACAGGGCCAAGCCCAACAGCAACGAGATGTTCATACCCACACGCAGCAATCCGTTGGCCTGCTGAAGCTGCTCGGCCGGCACCACCAGGGGCACCACCCCGTCCATCGCCGGAGCGAACAGCGCCGTAGCCGTGCCCGCAGCCACAGCCAGCACGCACATCAGCAGCAGCGGGGCATGGCCTGCCAGTACCAGGGCCGCCAACCCGCCGTATGCCGCAGCACCGACCACATCGGCCATCGCCATCAGCCGGGAACGTGACATCCGATCCGCGATCACGCCGCCCAACAAGATGAGAACCAGCTGTGGCACCGCCTGACAAGCCAGGACCAACGACAATCGCCCTGGACCGGCACCCGGCAGAGCCAGCACTGCGAACGCCAGCGCCACGCGGGCGAAGCCGTTGCCCAGAACCGAAATGGCTCGCGCGGAAGCCAGGAGAGCGAACTGCCGGTTCCGCCACAACGGCGGCCGGTTCAAGTCGATGGACATGGCCGTGGACTCTACGACTCCACCGCTCAGCGACGCACCCGATCAGGCCGGAACGGCAAGACCGTTGGCCAGACCACGAGGGCCCCCAGCCCTCCGGATCCCGTCAGGTACAGGCTCTCCGATGGCCGAAACACGCCTCACCGCCCTGGCCGGTCACTCGTTGGCAGGATTCGTCGGCGCGAACAACAGCCCCGTAAGTGATCGGAAGACCGCCTCGGGATCCCGCGCGCCCACCGGGCCGCTCAGGTTGCCGCTGAGCAGCAGGGTGGCGAAACCGTGGGCCAGGGACCAGGCGGCCACGCCCGCGAGCCGGGCGTCGTCGCCGCGTCCGGCGGCGGGGAGGCCGGTGACGCCCGCACGCAGCTCCACCGAAGCACGGGCTTTTGCTGCGAGCAGTTCGGGGTCGTCGGCGCGGTAGAGGTCCGGCTGGAACATCACCTGGAAGTGGGCCGGGTGGTCGGTGGCGAACCGTACGTACCGCACGCCGCGCTCCCTCAGGTCCGGGGCGTCGGCCAGTGCGTCGGCGAAGAGGGTGTAGCCCTCGGTGGCGATGGCGGTGAGCAGGCCTGTGCGGTCCTTGAAGTGGTGGGCGGGGGCCGCGTGGGAGACGCCGGCCCGGCGCGCCAGGTCGCGCAGGCTCAGCGCGCCCGGGCCCTCGGTGCGGATGACGTCGAGTGCGGCGGTGAGGACGGCCCGCCGCAGGTCGCCGTGGTGGTAGGTGCGCTCGCTGGTCATGTGCAGCAGATTACGCGGAATCTAGTCATTGACAAGTTCGATGGACGAAGGGCACTCTGGGCATCTAGTCAGCGACAAGATGCGTGACACTGCGGAGGGCGGAGACATGTCCGAGGAGCTGGGCCGGGTGCGTCGGATGTGGCACCTCCTGGAACCCCTGCACGCTGTTCTGTACTACGCGCCGGAGGCATTCGAGGAGGCCGCCGCGCTCGGCTGCCGCACCGATGAGCGCTGGCCGAGCTACTTCGCCTGGCGCGCCGCGCCGCTCGGGGAGGTCGGTGCCGGCCGGGTGGTCGACACCTTCTACAGCTTCAGTCCGGGGATGGTGCGTGAGTACGTCCCCGCTGCCTGGTCCGTCGCCTCTCCCGGTGTGGTGCTCGCGGCCCGGACCCGAGCGGTCGACCGTGTGTACCGGGCGTTGCTGGGGGAGCAGGCTGCCGGTCCGGAGCTTGCCGAGGCTGCCGCGCTTGTGCGACGTGCCGCCGAGGCCGCAGACGTGGCCGGCCGGCCGCTCGCCGCGGCCAACGCCGTCCTGCCCTGGCCGGACGAACCGCATCTGGTGCTCTGGCAGGCGGCGACGATCCTGCGGGAGCATCGCGGGGACGGGCATGTTGCCGCGCTCGGCGATGCAGAGCTCGATCCCGTCGAGTCCCTGGTCTCATTCGCGGCCATCGGCGCGGCGCGCCCGGAGGTGTTCGCGAGCCGGGGGTGGGGCGACGCGGAGTGGCGGGCCGCTCGTCAGCGGCTCGTGAAGCGTGGGCTGTTGATGGAGGACGGTACGGCGACCGAGGCGGGGCGTGCGTTGCGTACCGAAGTCGAGCGGCGTACGGACGAGGCGGCCGTCGCCCCGTGGCGGGCGCTCGGTGAGGAGGCGCGGGGGCGGCTCGTCGAGTTGCTGGGGCCGCTCTGGGTGGCGGCGATCGGCTCCGGACTGCTGCCGTCCGAAACGACGCTGGGCATCGGGAAGGCGTGAGAGGGCGAGCGGTGTGATTCCGGCCGCATCCTGACGGAAGCGCACTCATGAACGCCCGTCAGCGGGGAAGACATCCGTACGATTCCCGAGTTCGGCTTTCTCCCCGTCAGGACGGCTTCGAGTGATATCTCCCCGCACGTACCGAGTGATGCTGCCCGCCCTCGGCGTGGCGGCGGTGCTGGCCCTGGCCGGCTGCGACCCCGAGCAGGCGGCCTCCGGGACCGGGCAGAAGGGCAGCGGGGCGGAGGGCGGCGGACAGGCCGTCACTGGCCTCGGGGCCAGCCCGCTCGACAACGCCGACGGTACGAAGCCGGGGCTCGCGCCGCTCACCTCCGAGGCGGACAAGGCGGCCGGCCGGAAGATCATCGAGAAGGTGGCGACGAAGGGGCGGGGGCCGAAGACCGGGTACGCGCGCGACAAGTTCGGTTACGCGTGGAAGGACTCGATCGACGGGATACCGCTGGCGAGGAACGGCTGCGACACCCGTATTATCTCTATGGTTCGCGCTGTGATGGGGCTGTTCTCGCAGCGTATGCAGGGTGTGATCGGCTGTGCATAGTGAGAGGCACATGGGTCACGGGCTCCTGCGGACTCGCGGGAAGAAAGCCGTGCTTACGGTCGCTGTTGCCGCCGTGCTTGTCGCGGGCTGCGACGACCTGGAGCCGGGTGGAACCTCCGCAGGATCTGGACCGGACGCCGCTGCCGGGCGAGCGGTGAGCCCACTGACGAATCCCGACGGGACGAAGCCGGGGCTCGCCGCCCTCACATCGGAGGCGGACAAGTCCAAGGCGCGCAAGACCATCGAAGAGCTCACCACGAAGGGCCGTGGGCCGAAGACGGGCTACGACCGGGACGAGTACGGCTATGCGTGGATGGATACGGCGGACGGGGTACCGCTGGCGAGGAATGGTTGTGACACGCGCAACGACTTGCTGAAACTCCACGGTCGGAACGTCCAGTTCCGAGCTGGTTCCGACTGCGTGGTCGTTTCGATGGACTTGTACGACCCCTACACCGGCAAGGACATCGCCTGGAAGAAGGCGAAGGCCACCGAGGTGCAGATAGACCACGTGGTCCCGCTGTCCTACAGCTGGCAGATGGGCGCCGCCCGATGGCCGGAGAGCAAGCGCAAGCAACTGGCGAACGACGTGCTCAATTTGCTTCCCGTCGAAGGGCGCGCCAACTCGGCGAAGCGGGACTCGGGGCCCGCGTCCTGGCTGCCGCCGAACAAGACGATCCGCTGCTCGTACGCGGTCCGCTTCGCACAGGTGGCCCTCAAGTACGACCTCGCGGTGACGACGGCGGATAGGGCGACGATGTTGAAGCAGTGCCAAGGCTGACAGCATCCCGATGACCGTCCCGGCCAGGGGCTGCAGGGGGCGATGTCGGACGCGGTGGCTAAGGTGCGCAGTCATGGACGCTGCCGATCTCGACCATCAGGCCCGGACATTGTCCGGCTGCATTCCTCCTCTCCTGGTCTCCCGGCTTCTTGAGCTCGGCCACGGTGAGGAGGTGGAGGTCCAGGCCCGTTGTGGGGAATGGTTCTGCGCACGGGCATGGGCGCGGCTGATCGGTGACCAGGGTCGGCAAGCCGAGGCGTTGGAGGTGCTTGCTCCATACGTTGCCACGGGCTGGTGGCCGGCAGCCCGGACCCAGGCGGAACTGCTGGAGAGCTGGGGGCGGGCAGAGGAGGCGATCGCGCTGGCCCGCCCGTACGCGAGCACGGGAGGGCTCCCGCTGGAGTTTTTCGCGCGCCTGCTGGCCCGGCACGGGCGTACGGACGAGGCGGTCACTCGGCTGAGCGCCGGGATCGAGGACCGGCTTCTTGCCACCGCTCTGGTCGACATCTCCGAAGGGGCAGGCCGGGACGAAGACATCGCCGCGCTGCTTGCTGCCCGGATCCCGGCCCAGCACCGGTGTGACAGCCCATGGTGCTGCCGCGGTCTCGACCCCGACAACGCAATCGGGCTGCTTGCCACCATCCGTGAACGCCAGGGCCGCATCGACGAAGCGATCGCCCTGCTGCACACTCGGCACATCACCTCCGTCAACAACCGAGATCAGCTGGCCGACCTGCTGGCGAGACACGATCGGATCGAGGAACTGCGTGCGTACGCGCTGACCGAGTACCTTGCCGCGCGGCGCCTGGCCGAGGTGCTGGAGGAGCGCGGTGACGTGGAAGGCGCGATCGCCGTGTACCGGCAGTCGGGCGACTCACAGGCCCACCAGTGCCACGGCGCGGTGCAACTGGCGCAGCTCCTGGCACGGCACGGTCGGGGGAACGAAGCGATCGATGTGATGCGTGTTCAGGCCGATGCCCACAATGGGGACGACTGGATCCTCCACACTCTGTCCGACCTGTGCCTCGACCAGGGCCGCCCCGAGGATGGCCTGGCGCACCTCGACGCCCTCGCCGCCCCCCGCGGGGGCGAGGAGCACTGGGACCTGTACTGGATACGGCTGCCGCTGATCGCCGCCCGCGACGGCGTCGACGAAGCGATCGCACGGGCCCGCTCCCACCCCGAGGGCGCCACCTCGTACGCGGCGCCGCACATCGCTGAGCTGCTCGCCGGCGCCGGACGCACCGAGGAGGCTGTTGCCGTTCTCGAACAGCACGCCCCTGCGAACAGCAACGACCTTGCCGGCCACCTCATCGACCTGGGTCGCGTCGACGACGCCGTCGTACTCCTTCAGCAGCGCGATTCCGAGCCGGTCTCACCTGTCTGGACCGGCTCGCTCTTCAACGATCCCCCATTCTGACTCCGCCTCTCACGGCTGTCCGGCAGACGACACTCAAGCCGGACAGCCGCGGGCGGCAGTAGAGCGCGGGCTACGGGGCCGGAACGGACCGCATGGCACGGCGAAGACTGGCTCGCGCGGCGGTGAGGTCGTCCTCCGCCTCACGCAGTTGGCCCTCCAGGGCGGCGATCTGATCCCTGGCCTCTGACAACGCTTGCTCCAGCGCGGTATTCCGCTGCTCGATCTGCTGTACCCGCTCGATCAGCTCATTCCGGTTCACGCCCTCCAACTCGGCGCCGAGAGACAGCCTGACCCGGTTACGGAGCCGATCGCGCTCCTTCTTGAGGTCCTTGATCTCTTCGCGGGCCAGCGCAAGATCCGTCCGCAACCCGGCCTGAGACACCTGAGATGCCTCCGGAATGAGCGAGTTCTGGCGCCCCCGCGCTCGCTGGGCGGTGATGCCGTCCTGAACGGCCTGGTGCACCTGAGGCTGGTTGTAGACGAACCACGTGGACACCGAGGCTTCCCGTGCCACTTGGGTGACGGTGATCCGTCGTCCCGAGCGGAGAAGGCCGTCCACGGCGTCCAGTGCACGCCTGGTCTTGTCTTCGCTGTCCTTGGCACGGCTGACGCGCAGGCGCTCGACCCGGGCGTTCCGGTCGTTGCCGCTGGAAGCAGCAGGGATTTTCATTCGGAGCTCCGTGTCGTCAGCGCCTGCAGAGGGATGAAGGCCGCTGCCGAACGTGCCTTGCGCAGCTCGCGTGAGGCGGATTCGACGGCGGCCCGCTCCTCGGCGGGCAGCGCGTCGAGCTTTCGTCGCATCTCGTCGGCCGACTTCGAGTAGGCGCGGATCTGGTCGTCGAGATTGCGCACGACCCAGTCGGCGGCCTCCATCGCCAGGGCGGCTTCCTTGTCGGCCCGCAGGTCCGCGATCTGCTGTTCCAGGGCGGGGAGGTAGGAGGGATCAGGTCGGTAGAAGTCGCATCCGGCGCACTGGAAGCGGATGCGGCAGTGCCCGCCGCCGGCCTTGACGTTGCTCGGCTCGGTGCAGCCGCCGTAGGGAACCCCGACGCTTTCCACCTCGTAGGCGAGGGGATCGCCGAATCCGCGGGCTGCTCCGTGCCGGTCGACGGCGAGTGCCGCGACCGTGCGCACGGCCTCCTGCTTTCGGCTGAGGGAGACCTTGTAGTAGCCCATGGTCACGTCCAGCGAACGGTGGTCCATGAGTTCCCGCAGGACGTCCGGGCGGGTGCCCGCGTCCGCATGGCGCTGGGCGTACGCGTGCCGGAAGCCGTACGGGACGACCCGGGTCCGGTCGTAGGCGCGCGGGGTGCCGTCCTCGTCGAGCCGGTCGTCCACAAGGTCAGGGATCAGCTCGTCGACCCAGTTCCGGAAGATCCGGTTGCAGAAATGCGAAGTGTTCAGATGCCCGCGGCGTGGACGGTTGCGCTGTCCCGGTGAGGGAAAAAGCCACTGGGCGCAGGCTGGCACGGCCGGTAGCGCATCGAGCTCTTTCTGCCAGGTTTCGACCAACTGGGCGGTGCTCTCCGAGATCGGCAGCCGACGGCCGTGGCGTCGCCGTTTGTGGTTGTCGTAGATCAGCGTCGGTTTGCCGTCGACCCGCTCCAAGCAGTCGCGGTGCAGGCTGGTGACCTCGCCCGGACGTCGGCCGGTGTCCCGGAGGACCGCGTAGACCACCTGGTACATCCGCGCGAAGTCGGCGGCCGTCCAGCCGCCGCTCGCGTATCCCGTCGAGGTGCCCAGCAGACCGAGGTGCACGTCGAGCTGGGCGATGACGTGCTCGGGGATCGCGCGGCTGAGATCGTCCTCGGTCACTTCCACGGCGGCGATGCTGTGGAAGCGGGGGTTGAGCGCGAATCCGCCGGGCACATGGTCCATCATCCCGGCCTGACGGGCGTATTCCAGGAACGTGCGCCAGTGGCGGAGCAGGGCTCTGCGGTGGCTGGTGGAGTAGTCGTGACCGTCCTCGGGACGCTTGGTGATTCGGAACATGTCCACTACGGCGTTCATGTCAGCCATGGCGAGAAGCCCCGGCTCATTCCCGTGGGGGCGGCCTGCCAGCGCGGAGGACGCGATGGTCGCCGCGTAAACGGTCTGCCGTAGATCCATGACGTTGGGGCGTGCCGTGCGGCCGTACTCCTTGACCAGTTCCCGCAGCCAACGCTGCCGTACCGGGCGGAAGTCGATGTCGCCGTGGACAGCGGCGTACTTGCGACCGCGCCCTGCCGTCAGCCCGATGAGGGCGCACTCCCATACGTCGCCCGAGGTCGGATCGGTGCCCTCGAACTCGACGCGTGCGCGGCGGACGTGCAGGAGAACACCGTTCAGGACACCGGCGGTCGCAGCCGGAAGCCCGGAGGGGAAGGAGGCGTCCAGGTCGAGGAGAGAGCCGAGTCCGGCGGGGAGGCCGGCCAGAATGCGGCGTACCCGCTGGGGGATCAGGCTGATCCCGGCGTCGTCGCGCTGCTGGAGCCCGTACAGGAGCTCCTGGCGGACCGCAGGGCTCACATCCGCGAGCGAGAACTGGGAGACGCCCGGCCTCGACCCGGAGGTGTTGGGCCTGCGGCGGGACAGGTCTGGGGTGTGCGTGGTGTCGAAGTCCGCGGGGTTCCCCAGGAGATACCGGGCTTTCCGACAGGCGTCGCAGCGGGATCCGTTGCTCGCCACATGAGTGGCACAGGCGACCACGGAGCAGATGAACACGCTGGTTGTCGGGTTGCCGGGATCGGCAGTGAACAGTGCCTGAACGGGGTCCCATTCATCTGTGCGCCAGCCCGAGGGGAGACGTGCCGCGAGCCACGACGGCCACTCAGGATCAACGGGGACGGGGGGAACGGCAGTGGATCGGAGGAGCACGATGGTCATCGCAGTAGCTCCGGCGCGAGACCTTCGACGGCCGCGACGGCTGCGCGGAGATCCTCGTCCTGGGCGTGCAGGTACACGGCCGTGCTAGCCGAGGAGGCGTGCCCCAGGAGGGTCTGTACGACGTCCGGGGTGACCCCGTTGCGGATCCAGCGGGTGGCGGCTGTGTGCCGCATCATGTGCGGCCGGGCGGTCAGACCGCAGCGCCTCCCGATCCGTTCAATCACTTGCTTGGTATTGGAGTACGAGAGCGGACGCCCCGCGTGGACGCCGACGAGGTTGAGGAAGACGTAGTCACAGTCGGCGGAGTCGACTACCTGTTCACGCTCGGCGAGGTGATCGCGGTATCGGTGCACCACTTCCGGTGTGAGCGGAACCATGCGAGGGCGCCCGGCCTTGGCCCGCGCCCCGTTGACGTTGTCCTGACGGGGCCTGACATGCAGGTGCGCACCGCCGGTCCGGCAGCCGAGGTGTGTGGAGTCGGGGAGCAGATGCATGTCTTCACGCCGCAGTCCGAGCGCCTCGCCGATGCGAAGGCCCGCTTCCACCAGGACGGTCAGCAGCAGCCGGTCACGCGCGGTGCGAGCGGCGTCGAGGACCTGTTTCGTCTGGGCGCCGGTGAGCGTCTGTGGTGCCCGCTCGATCTCCGGCGCCTTCAGGACGCGGGTTTTGACCATCAGGTGCTGGCCGCCCTCGCCGGGATCGAAGCCGGCCGGGGCGTGTGCGAGGAAGCGCGGCTCGCTGAGACGCGCGGCGATTTCGTGATCCACGTGCCCCTGGACGGCGCAGAAGCGGAGGAACTCGCACACCGCAGTGAGCGTGGCGTTGACCGTCTTGCCGGACGGAGGCCGCCCGTACTGGGTCGGTGTCCGCTCGACGTGGAACTTGAACAGGCTCATGTCCCCGAGCCGGACGGTCTTCCATTCGGTGCCCCGCTCTGCACACCAATTGAGGAAGCGACCGATTCTGGGGACGTACGCGCGCTGTGTCTGCGGTGACCGCCCGGCTCCGCGTAGATACAGGGAGAACTCGCGGGCCTCGGGATGAGGCGTGTAGGTCTCCTCGTCGACCAGGAGCCAGGTGATCTCTCCGGTGGTAGGCGAGACGGCCTTCTCTGTACGTAACGTCAAGGGATCTGCTTCCTGTCTCCGGTGTCACTCATGTGCCTCATGGCATGACTGATAACGGCGAGGGACAGAAAGGGGTTATGGCTGTGCCTCATGTGCATCGCACTCGGGAAGGAGGTAGAGATAACCCGTAATGACCTCCTCGCCAGGGATGGCAAGGACGTGAAGTTCCGTTCCGGTTCGGACTGTGTGGTCGTGTCGATGACTCTCAAGGACCCGTACACCGGCTCGGTCATCGACTGGCGCAAGCAGCAGGCCACCAAGGTCCAGATCGACCACGTCATGCCCCTGTCGTACGACTGGCAGATGGGCGCCGCGCGCTGGAACGAGGCCAAGCGGCAGCAGATCGCCAACGACCCGCTCAACCTCATCCCGGTGGACGGCCCGGCCAACAACGCCAAGCGGGACTCGGGGCCCGCGTCCTGGCTGCCGCCGTACAAGCCGGTCCGCTGTTCGTACGCGGTGCGGTTCGCGCAGGTGTCCCTGAAGTACGGACTTCCCGTCACCACCGCCGACAAGAAGGCCATGCTGGAGCAGTGCGGCGGGTGAATCCGCGGACGGAACCCGCCCCGGGGTGGGGCGGGTTCCGTTGTCCTGTCGTCTGCTTCGGGTGCTTCAGATCTTTGGCTTTCTTGCCGTGAACGGCTTGTCGAAGGCGGAGAACTCGACCGTTACGGGGCCGGTGTTGCGTCCTGCTCCGCCCTGCGGGAAATGCAGCTTCATCAGATACGGCCTGCCGTCCGTCGCGACATTTGCCGTCCACTTCCCGTCGTCTGCCCTGCCGGTGACGGTCAGGGTACGTACGCCGGAGTCGAGCGTCGCCGTCTCTCCCTTGCGGGCCGTTCCGCTCTTCGGCGCTAGGAGGCCGAGGAGCACCTCCCGGTCGCAGTAGCGCAGGGCCGGCTTCGTGTGCCGGTCTCCGGCGGGCGGCTTCACCCAGCGGCCCGTGAGCCTCTTGATGTCGGCGGCGGTGTTCCGGTGCGGGTCGTCCGGAGCGGTGACCGCCCGCAGCATCGCGGCGTCGGACTGGGTGTAGACCGTGCCGCCCGTCCGCACCAGCTCCATGGTGCCCGCCGCGCCCATGGACAGCGTGACCGTGCACTCGCCCCTGATGTCCGTGGCGACGTACGCCTCGACCGGGCCCTCGGGGGAGGTTGTCTCCACCGTCATACGTACCGACTTGGCGCCCCGGGTCGCCGCGAGGGCCTTGTTGACGACCTCGGGGCCGGTCAGCCGTGCATAGGGAGCGGCGCTTCGTGCATCGTCGAAGAGCGTGTCACAGGCCGCCGTGAGGCCGAGTGCTGTCGCGGTGCAGAGAGCGGCTGCCGCGGTGCGGACGAGTGGGCGCATGGTGGTCGGCTCCGGTCGAGGGGGAAGGTCAGAGCTTCAGGTCCCACTGGGTGGCGTCGTACGTAAACCCGGGGTTGACCTCGACGGTCAGGTTCTTGGCGTCCGCGGGGGCGTCGAAGGCGAACTGGACCGTGACCTTCTTGCCCGGCAGGACCGTGCCGCTGAAGCCCTTGCCGACCTTGCCGTCGAAGATCTGCTCGGCGTCCACACCGTCCTGGCCGGCGCGGGCCGTGACGTTCACGAGCGCGGAGTCGAACTTCTCCTTGCCCGCGTTCTCGATGACGACGGCGACCCGGTAGGCCTTGTTGCCCTTGGTGTGTCCGGCGGCGTACGTGTCCGGGGTGTACGACGTGGCGTCGCCGACCGTGACCGTCAGATCGTCGTCGTACACGGCCGAGTCACCGGCCTCCAGCGCCTTGCCGGTGTCCTTCTTCTTGTCCGCGCCCTCGTTCTTGGCGGAACTGTCGCTGCCGGGCTTCGGCTTCGCGGAGGCCGTGGTGTCCGACACCGCCTTGTTGAGGTCGTTCACCGCATCGTCCACGGCCTTGAACGTGATCACCGCGCCCACCACCGCGAGGATCAGCGAGATCAGGCCGAGGACGGCGCCGAAGGTCGCCATGCCCTTGTTGGTGGCCTCGCCACGCTTGGCCCGGCCCCGGCCGGCCAGGCCCAGGATCAGGGCGATGACGCCGAGGATGCCCGCCAGCCAGAACAGGAACGGGATCAGGCCCGAGACGGCGCCGATGACACCCAGGACGAGAGCGGCGATGCCCAGTCCGTTGCGGGCCGGGCGCATGCCCGGCGTCTGGGCGGGGGCGTACGGCTGCGGGGACTGCGGCGGCTGTGTGAACTGGGACATGGCTGTGCCCTCCGGCAAATGCAGAGATGGGTGGTGAGCGGTTCCGTGCGTCGCTCTCGTGTAGCGACAGGTCAATAACAGCAGAGCTTGTGAACCGAGTCAACACGGTTCACGATGGACGGGTTGATGCACGCTGTGAATCGATGTCGCGTGAACGGTGTCGGTATGCTCGCCGACACCGCACAAGGCGAGTGCCAGGACCAGGGAGACAGTCAGTGCCGGAGAACTCGACAGAGGTGACCGCGGCCGGGATCGCACGGCTCGCGGGCGTGGGGCGCGCGGCCGTCAGCAATTGGCGCCGTCGCCACGCCGATTTCCCCAAGCCCGTCGGCGGCACCGAGACGAGCCCGTCCTTTGCGCTGCCCGAGGTCGAGCAGTGGCTGCGCGACCAGGGGAAACTCGCCGAGGTCCCACTCCGTGAACGGGTCTGGCAGCAGCTCGCAGGACACCCGGCCGGTGCGGTCCCCGCCCTGGTCCACGCGGGCTGCGCCCTGCTGCTCCTGCGGAACAGCCCCACCGCCTGGCCGGAGATCACCGCCGTGTCGGACGAGCGGATGGCCGGGGTGCTGTCCCTCGCCCTCAACGACGTGCTCGCCGCCCGCTTTGGGCCGGCCGCGGAAGCCGGACGGGCTGTTCACACCCCCGGCCGCGCGGAACTGCTTCCGTCCATTCCGCTGCTCCGCGGCGCCGCGGAACTCGCCGCCGAGACCGGGGCCCGGCAGACCTTCGAGTTCCTGCTCGGCCGCCAACTGGATGCCAACCCGCGCCAGTACACACTCACCCCGCCCGGACTCGCCGAACTGATGGCCGCCCTGGTGGAGACCGGGAAACAGC
This sequence comes from Streptomyces sp. NPDC048473, assembly GCF_043200155.1. Lineage (NCBI taxonomy): Bacteria > Bacillati > Actinomycetota > Actinomycetes > Kitasatosporales > Streptomycetaceae > Streptomyces > Streptomyces sp. NPDC048473. The sequence continues at coordinate 109,676 of NZ_JBICXE010000020.1, read as the reverse complement.
CCGCCCGCACGGTCCTCGACCCCGCCGCGGGCACCGGCGCCCTGCTGCGTGCCGTCGGCCGCCCGACCGCCCTGTACGCACAGGAGACCGACCCCGACCTCGCCGCGCTCACCGCACTGAGGCTCGCCCTGCACACCGACACCGACAACAGCTGCGCCCTCGCGGTACGGACCGGCGACACCCTGCGCGCCGACGCCTTCCCGCAGCTCGCCGCCGATGCCGTGCTCTGCCACCCGCCGTTCAACGAACGCAACTGGGGCCACGACGAGCTCGCCTACGACCCGCGCTGGGAGTACGGCTTCCCGGCCCGTACCGAGTCCGAACTGGCCTGGGTCCAGCACGCCCTGACCCATCTGCGCGAGGGCGGCACCGCCGTACTGCTGATGCCCCCGGCCGCCGCTTCGCGCCGTTCCGGCCGCCGGATCCGCGCCGATCTGCTGCGCCGCGGAGCCCTGCGCGCCGTCATCGCGCTCCCCGCCGGCGCCGCACCCCCGTACGGCATCCCGCTCCACCTCTGGGTGCTGCGCAAGCCGGGCAGCGGCCTGCATCCCTCGCCCGAACTGTTGCTGGTCGACACCGCCGAACCCGCAGAATCCCCCTCGTCGGGCCCGGCGGCCGCCGCCCCGTCGGGCGGGCGCGACCGGCTCGACTGGCAGGCGGTGCGCAGCGCCGTGCTCGACGCCTGGCAGTCGTTCGAGGGCGAGGGCGAGGGCGAGGGCGCAGGCACGGGTACAGGCAGGCCCGGCCGGGCGGACCGGACCGACCCCGGCCATCCGCTCGGGGCCCGCCCGGGCGTCAGCCGCGCCGTCCCCGTCATCGAACTCCTCGACGACGACGTGGACCTGGCCCCCGCCCGCCATCTGCCGCCCCCGGCAGCCGTGGGCGGACCGGCCGAACTGATCCGCGTACGGGAACGGCTCACCGAGACGCTCGGTCTCACCGGCACCCTCACCCCGCCGGCCGTGACCCTCTCCGACCCGGCCCACTGGCCGCTCACCACCGTCGGCGAACTCGCCCGCGCCGGCGCACTCCAGCTCCGCACCGGCGGCTCCGGCACCGGCCCGACCCCCGTCCTCACGGAACACGACGTCCTTGGCTCCACCGCCCCTTCGGGAAGCCTCCCCGCCGACGGGCCCCCCGAGGAGCCGGTCCTCGTCGAACCGGGCGATGTCGTCGTCCCCGTACTCGGCGGCGGCTCCGTCGCCCGCGTCATCGACGACGCCACCGCGGGCGCCGCACTGGGCCGCAACCTCCAGCTGCTGCGCCCCGATCCGGCCGCCCTCGACCCCTGGTTCCTTGCCGGCTTCCTGCGCGGCACCGCCAACAACCGCCAGGCCAGCAGCTACGCCTCCACCGCCACCCGGCTGGACGCCCGCCGCCTCCAACTGCCCCGGCTGCCGCCGGCGGAGCAGCAGCGGTACGGGGAACGGTTCCGCGCCCTGGCCGAGTTCGAGGACGCGCTGCGGCTGGCCGGCCGGCTCGGCGGACAGCTGGTCCAGGGGATGTACGACGGGCTGACGGACGGCACGGTCACGCCGAAGTGAGCTGAACCACAACGGTTCCGTACAACCCGGGGCCCGTTGTCGGTGTCGCCCTTTACGCTCGGATCTGTGCACACGGAGCGTGTGCGCGGACGTTCAACGACCAGGTCTCCAGGAGCAGCCATGTACGCCCCGGGTCATCCGCCGACGCCGCCGCGCCGGGTTCCCAGCAGGGCCTGGATCGTCTCGATGCGTGTGCTGTTCATCGTGCTCTCGGTGTGCTCGCTCGGACTGCTGCTGTGGAGCCCGCTGCTCCGTCTCGCGATCGTGCGCCGCCGGACGTCCGACTGGTGGCTTACCGGGGCCGGTTTCGTGTTCGTCTGTGTACTCCTGCCGATCCTCGGCAGGGACGGCAACGACGAGCCCGCAGGCATCGACAACGTCCTCATACCGCTGCTGTTGCTGGTGATGGTGGCCGCTCCCGCGTACTACCTGGTCGGGGACATCCGTCACTACGAACAGCTCACGAAGCGGAACCTCATGGGCGGGTACGCGCCTTCGGCGCCAGGGTATGGATACGCGCCCACGGTGCCGGTGCACGTGCCCGCCTCCGCGCCCATGCCCGTACAACAGCCGCCACTGCGTCAGCCGATGCAGGCAGGGCAGTCGATGCAGCCGCCTGCCGCACTACCGCAGCAATACCAGCAGCCCCAACCACACCCCTCACCCCAGCCGCACCCGCACCCGCAGCCCCAGCCCCAGCCCCAGACCCAGCCCCAGCGCATCGACCAGGTTCGCGCCGAACTCGATGAGTTGAGCGACTACCTCCGCAAGGAGGAGGGACGGTGAGCGGACGCCTCATCGGCGGGCGGTACCAGCTGGCGACCATCCTCGGCCAGGGCGGCATGGGCCAGGTCTGGACGGCCTACGACCAGCGCCTGGACCGCCGGGTCGCGGTGAAGCTGCTCCGCCCCGACCGGGTCACCGGCCCCATCGGCAGCGAGGCCGCGGACGAGCTGCGTCGCCGCTTCGTCCGCGAGTGCCGGGTCACCGCCCAGGTCGACCACCCGGGCCTGGTCACCGTCCACGACGCGGGCAGCGACGGCGACGACCTGTACCTCGTCATGCAGTACGTCGAGGGCGCCGACCTCGCCGACCATCTCGCCGAGCACGACCCGTACCCCTGGCAGTGGTCCGTCGCGGTCGCCGCCCAGCTCTGCGCCGTCCTCTGTGCCGTGCACGCGGTGCCGATCGTCCACCGCGACCTCAAGCCCCGCAATGTGATGGTGCGTCCGGACGGCACCGTCACCGTCCTCGACCTGGGCGTCGCCTCCGTGCTGGACACCGACACCACCCGTCTCACCCACACCGGTTCGCCGATCGGCTCCCCGGCCTACATGGCCCCCGAGCAGGCGATGGGCGGCGCCGTCGGCCCGTACACCGATCTGTACGCACTCGGCGTGCTCCTCCATGAACTACTCAGCGGCGACGTGCCGTTCGCGGGATCGACCGCCCTCGGTGTGCTGCACCGCCACCTCTACGAGCCACCGCTCCCGGTCCGCCGGATCCGGCCCGACATCCCCGAGCCGCTCGAAGCGCTGGTGCTGCGGCTGCTGGCCAAGGACCCGCAGCACCGCCCGTCCGGCGCCCAGGAGGTGTACGAACACCTCGCCCCGCTGCTCCCCACCCGGGGCGCCGGGCTCCCCACAGGACCGCTCGACCCGACCCGCCCCTTCCTGCGCCCGCACGCCCCGTGGCCCGACCGCGCCACCACCCCGCCCCCGCCTCCGGCCCCGCCCTCCCCGGCGGCCAACCGGCCCGATGTCGCCGCCGCCGTCGACGACGTCAAGAAGCTGCTCGGCGAGGGCCGCATCACCCAGGCCGTGGACATCCTCGGCTCCATCCTCCCGGCCGCGGCCGAACAGCACGGTGAGGACTCCGCCGTGGTCCGCATCCTGCGCAAGCAGTACGCGGCGACGCTGATGGACGACGGCCAGTACCGCCGCGCCCTGCCCGAACTGCGCCGCCTCGCCGACGACCGCGCGGCGGAGGCAGGCCCGGCCGACGCGCAGACCCTCCAGTTCCGCTACGACGCGGCCCAGTGCCTGGAGCAGCTCGGCGAACCGGCCGCCGCGCTCGCGGAGTACCGCGCGGTTCTCCCGTACTACGAGAACCACCACGCCACGGGCAACGACCCGGCCCGCTCCTTCGAGATCCGCAACCGGATCGGGCACCTGCTGCTCGCGGTCGGCGACCATGTGGCGGCGCGCGTACAGCTGCAGGGGCTGCTGTACGACACGGAGCGGGCGTACGGACCGCACCATCCGCTGCCGGTGGAGCTGCGCCGCCGCCTCGACCGCCAGGTGGAGGTACACGGCGGCTGAGGGAGCGGTGGAGCCGTTGATGGTCGCGACGAGGCGAGCAGCGAGGTAATGGACACGCCAAGCTTCCGCAATGGATTGCCACGGAGACCGCAGTCGGGGGCGAAGGCCGACTGCGACGTGAGACTGTGATCTGCCGCCGGGGCGGCTGACAACTCGCCTGCCCCGTCGGCCTCTCACTTCTTTCGAGCACTGTCGAGGTCTCTGTGCCTTCTCACCGCATATCCAAGAAGCGCCGCCGCATCTCCATGGCCGTGGCAGGCGTGGCCGTTCTCGCCGGTGGCGCGTTCGCCGCCGAGGCCGCAACCGCCACCACGGTCTCCAGGCCCGCGCCGAAGATCTACACGGGGCATGTCTTCGACACCTGCACCGCACCCTCGCTGACCACCATGAAGGGCTGGTACAGCTCCTCCGTCTACCACGGTGCCGCCGTGTATGTCGGCGGGAAGAACCGCGGCTGCGCACAGCCCAACCTCACCGCCTCCTGGGTGAAGTCCGTCAGCGCCACCGGATGGAAGCTGGTCCCGCTGTACGTCGGCGCGCAGCCGCCGTGCCAGACGAGCGCCAACCCCGAGAAGATGACCGCCGCCAACGCCACCTCGCTGGCCGTCACCGACGCCAACGACGCCGTGGCGAAGGAGGCCGCGCTCGGCATGAAGCCGGGCAGCCCGGTCTACCTCGACATGGAGTACTTCGACCCGAAGAACACCTCCTGCGTGAACACGGTGCTCGCCTACATCCGGTCGTTCGACAAGACGGTCAAGGCCAAGGGGTACTGGTCCGGCTTCTACGGCTTCAGCAACTCCAGCGCCGCCGTCGTGGCCAACGCCACGAACCGCACGGACCTGCCGGAGATCCTCTGGTACGCCCGCTACGACGACGTGTACTCCACTACCACGGGCTTCCCGTACGCCTCGACGCTGTACACCGGGCACCGCCGTGGCCACCAGTACGCCGTCAACAAGAAGGTGACGCACACCGGGGGCACGCTCACGATCGACCGGAACGCCTGGGACGCCCCGGTCGCGATCGTGGGCAGCTAGCTAGGTCCTCTCCGCCCGGTCCCGGTCCCCCCGCCGCCGGTACGCGAGCGCCGCCCCGCCGAGCGCGAGCACGGCGCCCGCGCCCGCGCCCACCGTCGCACCCGCCCGCAGGCCGGGGGGCCGGAACGTGCAGTCGACGGAGGTGCCGTTGGCGGGGACCGGTGCGGAGACCAGGCCCAGGTAGCTGCCGGCAGGGCGCCCCTGGCAGCTCCAGCCCGCGATGCGGGGCGCGGCGATCACGACCGTTCCGGTGCTGCCGGGCGGCAGTTCGGCCCGTATACCGTCGGCGGTGACATGGACGGCGGTCGCACCCGTGCGCTTCAGCCCGTCGACCGCCGAGGCCAGCCGGGCCCGGTCCAGGCAGCCGATCGCCTCGTGCGGCACGGTTCCTTCGCGTACGGAGGTCAGCGTGACCACCACCGGCGCGCTCCCGCCCGCCGTCCCCAGGCGCTCCACCGGGGCGCGCCGGGCCGGGAGCTGCCCCTTGAGTCCGATCTCCGGGCCCGCACCGAGCCGCGCCGAGCCGAACAGGTCGGGCGTCCACAGATACGCCTCCGAGGCGGCCGGACAGTGGGCGGTCAGCGTGTACGTACCGCGTCCCACCCGGTAGTCGTACGCACCCCGGTCCGCCACCGCGCCACCCCCAGCCGCGCGCAGCACCGTCGACGGCACCGTATAGACCGTCGAACCGAGCAGCTCCTCCTGGTTGCGGAACGGCGACCGGCCGAACGCAACGGGCCCGACCGACCGCCGTACCGTCACCAGCGGCGGTGCCTCCTCACGGCTCACCGTCACCGGCCGGTCGTCCGGGGCGTTCCACGTCTGGTGAGGATCGCGCGGCCCGCGCACCCGAGCGCCGACCGAGAAGATCGCGTCCGTGACGGGGTTGTCGAGGCTCTGCACGGCCCGGCCGCCCGACGTCCACCCGCCGCCCAGCGCACGCAGTGTGCGGGTCAGCACGGCCGGCGTATGGCTGCTGTAGTACGCGGCGCCCTGCCCGCCCACCAGAAGCGGATCGTTCGCGGTGGTCTGCTCCCGGCCGGGGTCGGTGCGATAGCGCGGCCAGCCATCGGCGCCCGCGACCGCCGCCGCCTGTATCCGCTGCCGCTCGCCCCAGGGCGCGTAGTGGTCGAGCCGGTACAGCTTCTGCCGGTCGGCGAACGCGGTGGTCGCGGCGGCCTGACCGGCCTGTGCGCCGATCAGCAGCACGGCGGCGAGCACCGCGAACCTCCGGCCACGGCCGACCAGCAGCAGCGCGACCGCTGCCGCCACCAGACCGGCTGCGAACAGCGGATACGTCCACCGCGTGACCAGACCGCTGAAGCCCGCCCCGGCCGCGATCAGCACCAGCACCGCGCCCCCGCCGAGCAGCGCCCGCCACCCCGGCCAGTCGTACGAGACCGAGATCCAGGCGGCGATCACCACCAGCCCGGCCAGCACGAACGTCTGCCGGTACGGACTGCCGTTGGGCGTGGCGAACGCATGCCAGAGCAGATGCGTCGGCCCCCACTGCAACGACAGCGCGACGCCCGCCACCAGCCCCGCCCACGCCCACCGCTCGCGCCGCGGCACGGACCGCTGGAACGCCAGCGCACAGGCCAGGAGCAGGGTGCCCGTGCCGAGGAAGAGCGCCGGGGTGAAGAAGCTGTACGTGTTGGGCAGCAGCCGCGCGAGCACATCGGGCCAGGCGGCCGGCGCGAACGTCCGGTCCCAGCCCGGGTAGGCATGCTTCGTCCCCAGGTAGACGGGAATCAGGACGGGCGCGGAGAGACCGATACCGATCCCGACCGTGCAGACCGCCCGCACCAGCCCCCGGCCCACCGCCCGCCGGTCGTCCCGCTCCGTGAAGAGCCGCACCGCAAGCACCAGCGCGGCCCCGAGCGTCGCCATGTAGGCCGTGTAGAAGTTGGCCGCCCACATCACCGCGACGAGCAGCGGCGCGGCGATCCGGTGCCGCCCCGCCCTGGCCCACTCGGCGGCCAGACAGAGCACCGGCAGGGCGACCAGACCGTCCAGCCACATCGGGTTGTACGACGCCTCGACGACCGACCAGCCGCACAGCGCGTACGAACCACCGAGCACCCCCGCCGCCCACCAGCTCCCGCCGCGCAGCGTCAGCAGCAACAAGGCCATGAGCGCCGCGGCCGACGCCATCTTCAGGACCGTCACCACATAGACCGCGAGATCCATCCGGTCGCGCGGAAAGACCCCGACGAGCAGGGCGAACGGGCTGGTCAGATAGGTGCCGAGATCCGGCAGAAAGCTTGTCCCGTACCCGGACGACCAGTTGAGCAGCACCCCGCCGTCGGCGCTCCCGTGCAGCAGGTCCCACAGCCGGGCGTGGAACGGGACGAACTGATTGCCCAGGTCGTTGACGCTCCGGGTGTGCGGACCGAACGGAAAGCTGCGCGCCCAGGCGTCACCCGCACAGACGGCGGCGACGGTGAGCAGTGCGGCGAGCGAGCCCGCACGCAGGCGGGGACGGAAAGTCGGCATACGCAGGAATATGCCAGCCTCGAACGTATAAATTCCGGTCGAAATGGGTCAGTTCACTTGATGGACGCCCAACGGCCACATGAAGCATCGGATTCCGACACGTGGACGGGGTGATGTACATCCGTGCTGATCTCGCTGGTGGTGCCTTGTTTCAACGAGGAAGAGATCCTCGAACGCTTCCATGAACGAGTCACGGACGAAATGACCCGGCTGGGACATGAATTCCAGCTGGTGTACGTCGACGACGGCAGCGCGGACCGGACCCTGGTGATCCTCCAGGAGCTGGCCGCCGCCGATCCGCGGGCCCGCTATGTCTCCTTCAGCCGCAACTTCGGCAAGGAGGCCGCCATGCTGGCCGGCCTCCAGCACGCCGAGGGCGACGCGGTCGTCATCATGGACGCCGACCTCCAGCACCCGCCGGAGCTCGTGGGCCGGATGCTCAAGGAGCACGCGGACGGCTACGACCAGGTGATCGCCCGCCGCACCCGCAAGGGCGACCGTGTCACCCGCACCGTCAGCGCCCGCGCCTACTACTGGCTGATCAACCGGCTGGTGGACGTGGAACTGGTCGACGGCGTCGGCGACTTCAGGCTGCTGTCCCGCCGCACCGTCGACGCCGTACTGGAACTCACCGAATACAACCGGTTCTCCAAGGGCCTTTTCGCCTGGGTGGGATTCCGTACCACGACATTCAGTTACGAGAATGCCGTCCGTGAACAGGGCCGTTCCGCCTGGACCTTCGGAAAGCTTCTCAATTACGGTCTCGACGGGCTTCTCTCCTTCAACAACAAACCGCTGCGCGCCGCGCTCTATCTGGGCATGCTGCTGCTGTCCGTCGCCTTCGCCTATGCGGCGTGGATCGTCGGTGTCGCGCTGGTGAGAGGGGTCGACACCCCCGGCTATGTCACCCTGCTCGTCGTGGTCACCGCCCTCGCCGGGGTCCAGATGGTGATGGTCGGGGTGGTCGGCGAGTACGTCGGCCGTATCTACTACGAGGTGAAGCGGCGCCCGCACTTCCTGGTGAAGGCCACGAACACCCGGGCGGCGCCGCAGTCGATACGGGAACCCCAGGAGTTCGTACGCCGATGACGGTCAAGGCACAGATGGTCCGATTCGCCCTCGTGGGAGTCGTGAACACCGGCACGTACTACGGCTGCTACCTCGTCCTGCTGACCTGGCTGCCGTACATCGCCGCCCATGTGGTCGCCTTCGCACTGAGCATGACCGGCTCCTTCTTCCTGAACTCCTACTTCACCTACCGCACCCGCCCCACCTGGCGGAAGTTCCTGCTCTTCCCGCTCACCAACGCCGCCAACTTCGTCATCACGACCGGCGGTGTCTATCTGCTGGTCGACCTCGCCGGGTTCAGCAGCCGGTACGCGCCGCTGGTCGCGGCCGCGGCGGCCATCCCGATCACGTTCGTCGTCTCGCGCACGATCATGCTGCGCCCGGACAGCGGGGCCCCGGCGGCCGAACGCGTGTCCTGAGCGCCCCAAGGCGTTGCCCGCCGGGCATCGCTGCCGGGCATCGCCGGGTGCCCCTGAGGGGCCCACATCCCCAACTCCTTCCGAATCGTTGGTCGAACCAGTGGCCCCAACCACATCCACTGCCTAACATCGATCACCGCAAGGTCTTGTGCACTGATGCACAAACTCTCCCCGGGAGGTTCCTTTGCACCGCCGCCGTCGCACCGCGCTCACCGTCTCCGCCGCCCTGCTCGCCGGCGCCCCACTCCTGACCGCCTGCGGCAGCCAGGCCCACCCGGGCGCCGCCGCCCTCGTCGGCGGGGACCGGATCGAGGTGTCGACGCTGCAGGGCCAGGTGGCGGCGGTACGCGAGGCCCAGCGCGATTCGAAGGACGCCTCGCAGCTCATCGACAAGTCCGGGCAGCTCAGCCGGGCCAAGCTGCACAGCCTGATCTTCGACCGGGTCCTGGACCGGGCCGCGCAGGACGCGGGCGTGAGCGTCAACCGCAACGAGATCCAGCAGATGCGGAAGGCTGCGGCCGCCCAGTCCGGGGGAGAGGCACAGCTGCGGACGGCGATGCTCCAGCAGAGCTGGGTCGCCCCCGACCAGATCGACGCCGTCCTGCGCGAGCAGGTCCAGCTGACGAAGCTGGCCCAGGCGCTCGGCGCCGACCTGCAGCAGCCCGAGGGGCAGAAGGCCGTCGGCGATGCGCTCAGCAAGGCGTCGAAGGCACTGAAGGTCGACGTCAATCCGCGCTACGGCGCCTGGGACGACAAGCAGACCCAGCTCGCCAACTACAAGGCCCCCTGGATCACCCAGGTCACCAAGCCCGCCGAGGCCGGCGCCGAGGCCGGCGCCTAGAAGACTGCGGAAAACGGCGACCGGACCGACCGGGGTAGATTCGAACGGTGAACGCTGAAGACCCCGGCCGTATCGTCCTGCTCACCGCCAGCCACCGCGTCGCGCCCGGACTCCTGTCCTGGCCCGCATGGCAGACGCTGCACGCCGCCGACCGGGTGCTCTGTGCCGAGCAGGACCACCCGCAGCTGCCGTATCTGCGCGAGGCGGGCGTCACCGTCGAGCATTCCGCGCCCACCGCGCAGGAGCTCGTCGACGCGTGCGCGGGCGGCCGGAGCGTCGTCGTCCTCACGAGCGGCGAGGGCAATCAGCCGCTGACCGACGGGCTGGCCCGGCTCGCCGGTTCGGGGCGGGTGCAGATGCCGAATCTGGAGCTGCTGCCCGGTTCGTACGATCTGCCGGGCGCCCGGCTCCTCGATCTGGTCCAGGTCATGGACCGGATCCGCATCGAATGCCCCTGGACCTCGCAGAAGACCCACAAGGGCCTCGCCAAGTACGCCATCGAGGAGGCGTACGAACTCGTCGAGGCGATCGAGGACGGCGACCGCGACGAGCTGCGCGAGGAACTCGGGGACGTACTCCTCCAGGTCGTCTTCCATGCCCGGATCGCGGAGGAAGGCCGACCCGAGGATGGGGACGAGCCGTTCTCCGTCGACGACGTGGCCGCGACCCTCGTCGAGAAGCTGATCCACCGCCACCCGCACGTCTTCGGCGACGAGACCGCCGAGACCCCGGAGGACGTGCACGCCCACTGGCTGCGGACCAAGGCCATCGAGAAGCAGCGCGACTCGGTCACCGACGGAGTCCCGCTCGGCCAGCCCGGTCTGGCGCTCGCGGCGAAACTGGCCGGCCGGGTCCGTACCGCAGGGCTCGATGTGGCGCTCCCCACGGGCGACGGCATCGGTTACGAGCTCCTCGCCCTCGCCGTACGCGCCGAACAGGACGGCATCGACCCCGAGGCCGCGCTGCGGGCCGCGGGCCGCGTCTACCGGGACGCCATCCGGGCGGCGGAGGGCAACGGATAACGTCGGGGGGTGAACCACAGCCCCGCCGACCGCCCAGCCGATCCCCCCGCCGCCTGCCCTGCCGATCAGCCCGCCGCCCCCGAACTCTTCACCTGGGAGTTCGCCACCGACCCGTACCCCGCCTACGCCTGGCTGCGCGAGCACAGCCCCGTGCACCGGACCGCGCTGCCCAGCGGAGTCGAGGCCTGGCTCGTGACCCGGTACGCCGATGCCCGGCAGGCGCTCGCCGACATGCGGCTCTCCAAGAACCCGGCGCACCACGCCGAGCCGGCACACGCCAAGGGGAAGACGGGCATCCCGGGCGAGCGCAAGGCGGAGCTGATGACGCATCTGCTGAACATCGACCCGCCCGACCACACCCGGCTTCGCCGCCTCGTGTCCAAGGCGTTCACTCCGCGCCGGGTCGCCGAGTTCGCGCCGCGGGTGCAGGAACTGACGGACCGCCTCATCGACCGCTTCATCGCGGAGGGGAAGGCGGACCTCATCCATGACTTCGCGTTCCCGCTTCCCATTTACGCGATCTGCGATCTGCTCGGCGTCCCGCGCGAGGACCAGGACGACTTCCGGGACTGGGCGGGCATGATGATCCGCCACGGCGGCGGGCCGCGCGGCGGGGTGGCCAGGTCGGTGAAGAAGATGCGCGGCTATCTCGCCGAACTGATCCACCGCAAGCGGGAGAACCCGGGGGACGACCTGATCTCGGGGCTGATCCGGGCCAGCGACCACGGCGAGCACCTCACCGAGAACGAGGCCGCGGCCATGGCCTTCATCCTGCTCTTCGCCGGGTTCGAGACGACGGTCAACCTCATCGGCAACGGGATGTACGCGCTGCTGCGCAACCCCGCACAGCGCGAGCGGCTGCAGCGCTCCCTCGACGCGGGGGAGAGCGATCTGCTGGAGGCCGGGATCGAGGAACTGCTGCGGTACGACGGCCCGGTGGAGCTGGCGACCTGGCGGTTCGCCACCGAGCCGCTGACGCTCGGCGGACAGGACATCGCGGCAGGCGACCCCGTACTCGTCGTGCTCGCCGCCGCCGACCGCGACCCGGAACGCTTCGAGGACCCCGACACGCTCGACCTCGCACGGCGTGACAATCAGCACCTCGGATACGGGCACGGCCTCCACTACTGCCTGGGAGCACCGCTCGCCCGGCTGGAGGGACAGACCGCGCTCGCCACGCTTCTGAGGCGCCTTCCGGACCTGCGCCTTGCGGTGGAACCTACCGATTTGCGGTGGCGTGGCGGACTCATCATGCGCGGACTGCGCACGCTGCCCGTGGAGTTCGAACCAGGGGGCGCCCCGACGCAAGGTGACACTCTGTCAACTCTGTGACTTTCACGTGATCTGCGCTGCATCGACTTGTGACACACGTTCGAGTCCCGCTAGGTTCACCGTTCGACTCACCAGTCACTCGTCAGTCACACGGAAGGCAACCCCATGGGCTCCGCGAACGGCAGACACCGTCGCCCTCGTCAGGCACCCGCCATCGTCGTCGCCGCGGGCGTGACCGGATCGGCCATCGCCATCCCGCTGCTCGGCGCGGCCGGTGCGCACGCGGCCGACGCCACGACCTGGGACCGGGTGGCCGAGTGCGAGAGCGGCGGCATGTGGAGCGCCGACCTCGGCAACGGCTTCTACGGCGGCCTGCAGTTCTCGCAGGAGACCTGGAAGGCGTACGGCGGCGAGTCGTACGCCTCGCGTGCCGACCTCGCCAGCCGCTCGCAGCAGATAGCCGTGGCCGAGAAGGTCCTGGACGACAAGGGCCCGCAGGCGTGGCCCAGCTGTGCGGTCATCTCCGGCCTCGCGGTGGACGGGACGCTGCCGGGTGTCGACCCGGGCTCCGCGCCCTCCGCCGAGCCGACAGAGGGCACGGAGCCGGCTGACAGCGCGTCGGCGGCCCCGTCCGATGACGCCACGCCGTCGGACAGCGCCTCGGACGGCACGGACGGCTCGAAGGGCTCGGGCGGCACCGACAAGCCTGCAGGCAAGGCCAAGCCGTCCCCGAAGCCTTCGGCAACCGAGTCGGCCACGCCGTCCTCCGAGGCGTCTGATTCATCCGATTCATCTGACTCGTCCGACGGTGTCGGTGGCAAGCACCGTGGCGCGCCGGCCCCCGAGGGGAGCCAGGACGCGAACGGCGGCAGTGGCCGCGAGGCGGGTCGTCACGCCTCCCGTGGTGACGCCGACGCACGCGACGCGGGCGCTTCCGTCGCCGACGGTACGTACACCGTGCACCCAGGCGACAACCTCTGGGCGATTGCTGATGCACAGAAGGTTCCTGGTGGCTGGCCCGCGCTCTATGAGGCCAACAAGGATGTCGTCGGCTCCGACCCGGATCTCATCCTCCCTGGCCAGAGCCTCGATCTCGGCGTGAAGGCCGAGTGAGAGCGGTCTGAAAATCAGCTAAAAGAGCCTCAAAAACCGGGGTAGTTCAGGGACCTATGTCCGCTTATGCGTAAGTGAGACATGGGTCTCTTTGCGTCAACTGGCGTGTCGCGCCCAGGGGACCCTTCCGCACCGCCCTCACCTGCGAAAACGACAGTTCCCCAGATGCAAGTAAGGGCGAATTGCCCGATGTGTCCGTCTTTGAATGTGAGGGTTGCGTATGTTTACGGTCGGAACCGCTCGCACCGCGGGCCCCGTCGACCGTCACGCCGAATCCTGCCGTCGGTCGAAGGGAACAGACGCGTAAAGCGCCGTAGGCAGGAGCGGGGGACCCAGGTAAGCGCCGGGCCCGATCGTCGAGAGACGCATCAGGACCGGCTTGGGGTGAAGTCGCGTGCTAGGACGTGCGACCGGGCAACTCACTTGGCCCGAACCCGACAGCTCACCTCGTAGGCGTCGGTGAGGAGAAGTTCCATGCTGTTTTCCAGCAAGGGCAAGCACCGCCGCCCGTCCAAGGCCGTCCGTATCGTCACGCTCGCGGGTGTCGCCGGTACCGCCGTCGCCGTTCCGCTGATGGGCGCGACCGGCGCCTCCGCCGCCTCCGTCGCCACCTGGGATGCCGTCGCTCAGTGCGAGTCCGGTGGCAACTGGTCCATCAACACCGGCAACGGCTACTACGGCGGTCTGCAGTTCTCGCAGTCCAGCTGGGCCGCCGCCGGTGGTACGCAGTACGCCTCCCGTGCCGACCTGGCCACCAAGGCTCAGCAGATCGCCATCGCCGAGAAGCTTCTCGACATGCAGGGTCCGGGTGCCTGGGGCTGCGCCGGTGCCGGCAATCTGACCAACGACGGTGTCGACCCGGGTGTCGACACCGGCTCCGGCGCCACCGAGCAGAAGAGCGCCCCGGCCGCGCCGAAGCAGCAGGCTCAGCCGAAGAAGGCCGAGCGCACCGAGACCCCCGCCGCCTCCCGCTCGGACCGCTCCGCCGCCCCGCAGGCCGAGTCGAAGAAGACCGTCACCACGCCGACCGGCGAGAAGGTCAAGAGGGGCGACGGCGAGTACAAGGTCGCCTCCGGCGACTCCCTGAGCAAGATCGCCGCCGACCACAAGGTCAAGGGCGGCTGGCAGCAGCTGTTCGAGCTGAACAAGGACATCGTCAAGGACGCCGACCTGATCTACCCGGGTCAGCAGCTGCACCTGACGAAGTAGTCCAGGCTCACTCCTCCCCGAGCACCCCGGCCCGGCGCGCAATCCCCCGTACGCGCCGGGCCGGGGTTTCTGCGTGACGCGGTACCCCCTATGTAGGGAGCGCGACTATGGGTGATCGTTCAACTGTTGTAGTTACTGGCCAGTAAAATTCTGGCTGTTTGCCCGGTACTGCGCGCTCTTGGGTCCTTTTTCGTCCCAGGGGACGGGCGGTCGTCCGACTGAGCGGGCCGGGCCGGTTAGGCTCTTGTCGCAAGGCCAAAGTGACCCTGCACAACCAGTGTCATATCCCAGAAGGAGATGCCTCGTGCCGTCCATCGACGTCGTCGTAGCCCGGGAAATCCTCGACTCCCGGGGGAACCCCACGGTCGAGGTCGAGGTTGGCCTCGACGACGGCAGCACGGGTCGTGCTGCCGTGCCGTCCGGCGCCTCCACCGGTGCGTTCGAGGCCATTGAGCTTCGCGACGGTGACCCCAACCGTTACCACGGCAAGGGCGTGGAGAAGGCCGTCCTCGCCGTGATCGAGCAGATCGGTCCGGAGCTCGTCGGCTACGACGCGACCGAGCAGCGGCTGATCGACCAGGCGATGTTCGACCTGGACGCCACCGAGAACAAGGGCTCGCTCGGCGCCAACGCCATCCTCGGCGTCTCGCTGGCCGTCGCCCACGCCGCCTCCGAGGCCTCGGACCTGCCGCTGTTCCGCTACCTCGGTGGCCCGAACGCGCACCTGCTGCCCGTCCCGATGATGAACATCCTCAACGGTGGGTCGCACGCAGACTCCAACGTGGACATCCAGGAGTTCATGATCGCCCCGATCGGCGCGGAGTCCTTCTCCGAGGCCCTGCGCTGGGGCGCCGAGGTCTACCACACGCTGAAGAAGGTCCTGAAGACCAAGGGTCTTTCGACCGGTCTCGGCGACGAGGGCGGCTTCGCGCCGAACCTGGAGTCGAACCGTGCCGCGCTCGACCTCATCCTTGAGGCCATCAAGGAAGCCGGCTACGCCCCGGGCAAGGACATCGCGCTCGCGCTCGACGTCGCCGCGTCCGAGTTCTACAAGGACGGCAAGTACGAGTTCGAGGGCAAGTCCCGCTCGGCCGCCGAGATGACCGAGTACTACGAGGAGCTCGTCTCCGCGTACCCGCTCGTCTCCATCGAGGACCCGCTGTACGAGGACGACTGGGCCGGCTGGAACGTCATCACCGAGAAGCTCGGCGCCAAGGTGCAGATCGTCGGCGACGACCTGTTCGTCACCAACCCGGAGCGCCTGGCCCGCGGCATCGAGGAGGGCTCCGCCAACGCCCTGCTCGTCAAGGTCAACCAGATCGGTTCGCTGACCGAGACCCTGGACGCCGTCGAGCTGGCCCAGCGCAACGGCTTCAAGTGCATGATGTCCCACCGCTCCGGCGAGACCGAGGACGTCACCATCGCCGACCTCGCCGTCGCGGTGAACTGCGGCCAGATCAAGACCGGCGCCCCGGCCCGCTCGGACCGCGTCGCCAAGTACAACCAGCTGCTGCGCATCGAGGAGATCCTCGACGACGCCGCGGTGTACGCGGGCCGCTCGGCGTTCCCGCGCTTCAAGGGCTGATTCAACGGCCCGTCACGGGCCGCAGGCACCGGCCTCCGTCCGTCCCCGCACTCGGTCCCGTACCGTGTGCGGGGACGGACGTGCGTAATGGGGAGGCGGAGACATGGCCGCGAAGGACCGGGACCGGTTCTCCACTGCGACCCGGCTGCGGCTGCTCGGCGAGCAGACCGCCGCCCGCGTCTACCGGTCGCAGAACCGCCGTCAGGCCCGCCGCTCCCGGCTCACCGGCCGGGCGGCCTTCCTCGCCCTCGTCGTCTGCTCCCTGGTGGTCGCGCTCGCGTATCCGATGCGGCAGTACGTGTCGCAGCGGGACGAGATCGCCGACCAGGAGCGTATGGCGCAGGAGGCCCAGGCCCGCACCGAGGAGCTGCGCGACGAGAAGGCGCGCCTCCAGGACGATGCGTACATCAGGCAGCTGGCCCGCAAGCACCTGCACTACCTTCTCCCCGGGGAGACCGGTTACACGGTGATCGACCCCGACGCGGTCAAGGAGCGCAACGGCGAGACGGACGAGTCCGGCCGGCCGTGGCACTCCAACCTCTGGGACGGCGTCGACAGCGCCGACCGCGACTGACTCTCTTCATCCATCTGCAGAACCGCAGTTCGAGCAGCCCGATCAGAACCTAGGCAGGCATGGAAACCCCCCCTCCGCAGACCGAGTCCACCGCTCCCACCGAGGCGGACATCGCCGCGTTCCAGCAGCAGCTGGGCCGCCCGCCGCGCGGCCTGCGCGCGATCGCGCACCGCTGCCCGTGCGGCAACCCGGACGTGGTCGAGACGCAGCCCCGGCTGGAGGACGGTACGCCGTTCCCGACGACGTACTACCTGACGTGCCCGCGTGCCGCGTCCGCGATCGGCACGCTGGAGGCGAACGGCGTCATGAAGGAGATGACCGAGCGCCTCGGTACGGACCCCGAGCTGGCCGCCGCGTACCGGGTGGCGCACGAGGACTACATCGCCCGGCGCGACGCCATCGAGGTGCTTGAGGGCTTCCCGAGTGCGGGGGGCATGCCGGACCGGGTGAAGTGCCTGCACGTGCTGGTCGGGCACTCGCTGGCCGCGGGGCCGGGGGTGAATCCGCTCGGCGACGAGGCGATCGCGATGCTGCCGGAGTGGTGGCGCAAGGGGCCGTGCGTGACGCCCTGCCAGTCCGCGGACGCGGGCGACGAGGCCTGACCGTCCCCGGGGGCCTCCGTCCCCCGGACCCCCGCTCCTCAATCGCCGGAGGGGCTTGATTCCACAGGAGCATTCATGACCCGCGTGGCCGCCATCGACTGCGGTACCAACTCCATCCGTCTGCTCGTCGCCGACGCGGATCCGTCCACCGGTGAGCTCGTCGAGCTCGACCGTCGGATGGAGATCGTCCGCCTCGGCCAGGGCGTCGACCGCACCGGCCGGCTCGCGCCCGAGGCCCTGGAGCGGACGTTCGCCGCATGCCGCCAGTACGCGGAGGTGATCAAGGAGCACGGGGCGCAGAAGATACGCTTCGTCGCCACCTCCGCCTCCCGCGATGCGGAGAACAGGGACGAGTTCGTCCGTGGCGTGCTGGACATCCTGGGCGTCGAGCCCGAGGTGATCAGCGGCGACCAGGAGGCGGAGTTCTCCTTCACCGGCGCCACCAAGGAGCTCGCGGGCCGCGATCACCTCGCGAAGCCGTATCTCGTCGTGGACATCGGCGGCGGCTCCACCGAGTTCGTCGTCGGCGACGACCATGTGCAGGCCGCGCGCTCCGTGGACATCGGCTGCGTACGGATGACCGAGCGGCACCTCGTGCACGACGGTGTCGTGAGCGACCCGCCGACCCTCGGTCAGATCACCGAGATCCGCGCCGACATCGACGCCGCTCTCGATCTCGCCGAGGAGAGCGTCCCGCTCACCGGGGCCGCCACCCTCGTCGGCCTCGCCGGGACGGTCACCACGGTCGCCGCGATCGCCCTGGGGCTCGATGAGTACGACTCCGAGGCGATCCACCACTCCCGGATCTCCCTCGACCAGGTCCAGGAGATCACCGGACGGCTCCTCACCTCCACCCACGCCGAGCGGGCCGCGATCGGCGCGATGCATCCGGGACGGGTCGATGTGATCACCTCGGGGGCGCTGATCCTGCTCGCCGTGATGAAGCGGACCGGGGCCCAGGAGATCGTCGTCAGCGAGCACGACATCCTCGACGGAATCGGCTGGTCGATCGCGTAGGTCCGCTCGTGCGGGGGCGGTGTGCGGCGGGCCTTCCGCAGGGTGCGGGAACGGCGCTCATGCGCACTCCGGCCTGCACTTTTGAGCCCTCGTGGGCCACCCGGGGGGTGCCCCGCGAGACACGTCGCAACGAAGTTCGTGAACTTCTTCACAAGGAATTCGGCCCCGTGGAGGGCAGTTCTGGTCCGTATGGGCATCCAGGGTCGCTCGCGGGGTCGTTCCGTGTCGATACGGGACTGTTCCGGACGCGTTGCCGGAGTGTGAATCAGGGCGGTGGTTCACCCGGCCCGGAGGCTCAAGGGCCAGCTCACAGGCGGTGAACAACGTCCGCCACCACACTGTGGTTCCCCTCCGGCGCCATGACCTCGGTCACGTGGGCGGCGAAGTGTAGCAGAGGGTGGGCCATACCTTGTGAAGGGGCTCACGAGCGTGCCCCCCGAGGGGGGTGGATACTCGATGGCATGAGCACCACGGAGCGTCCCAGGATCCTCGTAGTAGGCGGTGGGTACGTAGGCCTGTACGCAGCTCGGCGCATTCTGAAGAAGATGCGCTACGGCGAGGCGACCGTCACGGTCGTCGACCCCCGGTCGTACATGACCTACCAGCCCTTCCTCCCCGAAGCCGCCGCCGGCAGCATCTCGCCTCGGCATGTCGTCGTCCCGCTGCGACGCGTACTGCCGAAGGCCGAGGTTCTCACCGGCCGCGTCACGACCATCGATCAGGACCGCAAGGTCGCCACGGTCGCGCCGCTCGTCGGCGAGGCCTACGAGCTGCCCTTCGACTACCTGGTCATCGCGATGGGCGCGGTCTCCCGCACCTTCCCGATCCCCGGCCTCGCCGAACAGGGCATCGGCATGAAGGGCATCGAGGAGGCCATCGGCCTGCGCAACCACGTCCTCGAGCAGCTGGACAAGGCCGACTCGACGACCGATGAGGACGTCCGCCGCCGGGCGTTGACGTTCGTCTTCGTGGGCGGCGGGTTCGCCGGCGCGGAGACCATCGGCGAGGTCGAGGACATGGCCCGCGACGCGGCGAAGTACTACACGAACGTGAAGCGCGAGGACATGCGCTTCGTCCTCGTCGACGCCGCCGACAAGATCCTTCCCGAGGTCGGCCCGAAGCTGGGCACCTGGGGCCGGGAGCACCTGGAGTCCCGTGGCGTCGAGGTCTTCCTCTCGACCTCCATGGACTCCTGCGTCGACGGTCATGTCGTGCTGAAGAACGGCCTCGAGGTCGACTCCAACACGATCGTGTGGACGGCCGGCGTGAAGCCGAACCCGGCGCTGGCCCGCTTCGGTCTGCCGCTCGGTCCGCGCGGTCACGTGGACACCTCCGAGAAGCTCCAGGTGCAGGGCACCGACTACATCTGGGCCGCGGGCGACAACGCCCAGGTTCCGGACATGGTCGGCCGCAGGGCCGGCAACCCGAACGCCTGGTGCCCGCCGAACGCCCAGCACGCGCTGCGTCAGGCCAAGGTCCTCGGCGACAACGTCATCTCCGGGATGCGCGGCTTCCCGCAGAAGGAATACAGCCACGCCAACAAGGGTGCGGTCGCCGGTCTGGGACTGCACAAGGGCGTTGCGATGATCGTCATGGGCAAGATGAAGATCAAGCTCAAGGGACGTCTCGCCTGGTACATGCACCGTGGCTACCACGGCGTGGCGATGCCGACCTGGAACCGTAAGATCCGGATCTTCGCCGACTGGACCCTTGCGATGTTCCTCAAGCGCGAGGTCGTCTCGCTCGGCGCCATGGAGACGCCGCGCGAGGAGTTCTACGAGGCCGCCAAGCCGGCCCCGGCACCGGCCGTCGCCAAGGCCGAGGGCGAGAAGGCCAAGGCCTCCTAGCCCGCCCGCGGGTCCACTCGCCCGCGCTGTACGTGCACAACGCCCGAAGGGGCCGTCCGCCATCCGTGGTGCGGGCGGCCCCTTCGGCTGTATCCGGCCACCGTGCGGGGCTCGCGGGCGGCGCATCAGCAGATACGTGTGTCATGCAGGTATTTTGCCGTTCCGTTGCGCTGTAGCGGGATGGGGTGCGCTTCGCAGACTGTTGACGGGGAAGTACCTCGTCGTGGCGCCGCGGGTGTCCGGCGTGGTTGCAGGCATGTTTGGGCATGTTTGGGCACATTGGGAACACCATCACGGAGGTGTGCGCCATGGCAGACGCCGCAATGCGGCTGACCGCTCTCGCCGAGGAGTTGCTGGGAGAAGGGCTGCCGGTCCGTATCCGGGCCTGGGACGGCAGCGAATCAGGACCGCCCGATGCCCCTGTCCTCGTCATCCGGAACCGCCGCGCGCTGCGCCGGCTGCTCTGGAAGCCGGGTGAACTGGGCCTGGCCCGCGCCTGGGTGGCGGGCGAGCTCGATATCGAAGGCGATCTGTACGAGGGCCTGGATCTGATGGCCTCGCTGATCTGGGACCGCGGCGCGGAGGCCAAGGACAGCGTCCACCCGGTCCGCGACCCGAAGGTGCGGGCCTTCGGCAAGGGGCTGTTGCAGCTCGCCGGCCCCTGGCCCCCGCCGCCCCCACCGCCCGAGGAGGTACGCCGCCGCACCGGCACCCTCCACACCAAGCGCCGCGACAAGGAGGCCATCAGCCACCACTACGACGTGGGCAATGACTTCTACGAACTGGTCCTCGGCCCGTCCATGGTCTACTCCTGCGCCTACTGGGAGGACGACGGGAGTCTTGAGGACGCCCAGCGCGACAAGCTCGACCTGGTCTGCCGCAAGCTCGCGCTGAAGGAGGGCGACCGCCTCCTCGACGTCGGCTGCGGCTGGGGCTCCATGGCCATCCACGCGGCCCGCGAGTACGGCGCCCGGGTCACCGGAGTGACCCTCTCCGTCGAGCAGGCCGCCTACGCCAGGAAGCGCATCGCGGAAGAGGGCCTGACCGACCGGATCGAGATCCGGGTCCAGGACTACCGGGACGTCAGGGATGGCCCGTACGACGCCATCTCGTCCATCGGCATGGCGGAACACGTCGGCTCCGTCCGTTTCCGCGAATACGCCGACGCCCTCTACGCACTCCTCAAGCCCGGCGGCCGGCTGCTCAACCACCAGATCGCCCGCCGCCCCGAGAAGGACGAGTCCGCGTACCACGTGGACGAGTTCATCGACGCCTATGTCTTCCCGGACGGCGAACTGGCCCCGGTGGGACGGACTGTGGCCACCCTCGAAGAAGCCGGCTTCGAGGCACGTGACGTCGAGTCGATCCGCGAACACTACGCACTGACCCTGCGCAGCTGGGTCGCCAACCTGGAGAAGAACTGGGACCGCGCGGTCCGGATGAGCTCGCCGGGACGGGCCAGGGTCTGGCGCCTCTACATGGCCGCCTCCGCCCTCTCCTTCGAGCACAACAAGATCGGCGTCAACCAGATCCTCGTGGTGCGCCCGGCACAGGGCGGGGCCGCCCGCATGCCGCTGCGGGCTCGCGACTGGACGGCGTCAGCACCCGGCTGACACCGGCACCGTCCGAGACCGGGATGGGAAGCACCGAGGGCCGGTACCCGCAGCTTCGCGCTGCGCGTACCGGCCCTCGGCCATCCCGTCCCGGTCTCGGACGGCCGCTATTCGGTCTTGATCGCCGTCAGCATGTTCAGCTTCGCGGCGCTGCGGGCCGGCCAGAGCGAGGCCAGCACACCCACGACCCCTGCCAGCACCAGGAAGACCGCGATCCGGTCCCACGGGATGACCAGCGCGTACTCCGGGATGTCCGACGCCAGGGTCTGCCCGATCGCCCAGCCGAGGAACATGCCGAGCACGACACCGACCACCGCACCGAAGAGCGAGATGACCACGGCCTCCAGCCGGATCATGCGCTTCACCCTGCGCCGGTCCAGGCCGATCGCCCGCAGCATGCCGATCTCCTGCTGGCGCTCGAAGACCGACATCGCCAGGGTGTTGATGACCCCGAGCACCGCGATGATCAGGGCCATCGCCAACAGCCCGTACATGATGTTCATCGCGAGGTTGACCGAGCCGCCGAACATGTCACGGATGTCCTGGCGGTCCATGATGCTCATCCCCGGGTTGTCACCCAGAGCCTTCACCAGGGCCTGCTCGTTGGCCTCGCTCGCGCCGCCGTCCATCTTCAGCCAGATCTCGCGGATGTCCGACACGCTGCCGTGTGCATCGGCGACGTTCTTCGGGACCAGGACCGGGGAGAGGAGCTCGTTCCCCTCGAAGACCGCCCCGACCTTCAGCTCGCCCTTCTTGTCGTCGTCGAACTTCACTCGGAGGGTGTCGCCGGTCTTCCAGCCGTTGGACTTGGCCGTCTTCTCGTCGACGGCGATCTCGCCCTTGTCCAGCGCGTCGATCGAGCCGGAGACGGTCGGCAGCGCGAAGAGCTTCTGCACATCGCCGGGGGTGACGGCGGACGCGGAGTGGTACTCGCCCTTGACCTCGAGCGAGGTGGCCTGCTGCGGCGAGACCGCCGAGACCCCGTCGGCCTTCTGCAGGGCGGTGAGCGCCGACTCGTCGAGCGGACCGCCGCTCGCCATCGTCACCATGTAGTCGGCCTTGATGTTGTCCGTGGTCATCCGGTCGACCGCCTGGCCGAGGGTGACGCCGAGGACCGAGATGCCGGTGACCAGGGTGAGGCCGATCGCCAGCGCGGAGGCGGTGGCACCGGTACGGCGCGGGTTGCGGACCGCGTTCTGCGCGGCCAGCTTGCCGGAGACCCCGAACAGCCGCTTCAGCAGCGGGCGGACCAGCGCGATCACCGGCCGCGACAGCAGCGGGATCAGCACGATGACACCGATCAGCGTGAGGAAGGCACCCACGGCGATGACGGTCCGGCCGGTCGATCCGGACTTGGCCGCGCCCGCCACGATCGCCGCCCCGCCCAGCAGGGTGAGCACCGCGCCGATCGAGTTGCGCAGCACCAGGGACTTGACGGTGGCCGTCGCGTGCACGCTGCTCATCGCCGCGACCGGCGGGATCTTGGCGGCCCGGCGGGCGGGCAGCCAGGCGGCCAGCACGGTGATCAGGACACCGACGGCGAACGCGGCGATGACCGCGGTGGGCGAGATGATCAGCGGTCCGGCCGGGATCTTCCCGCCGAACAGGCCCATCGCGGAGCGCAGTCCGGTGGCGAGGCCGAGGCCGAGGGCGAAGCCGACGACCGAGGCGATCATGCCGACGACGGCCGCTTCGAGGAGCACCGAACGCTTGACCTGGCGGCGGGAGGCGCCGACGGCGCGCATCAGTGCCAGCTCCTTGGTGCGCTGGGCCACCAGCATGGTGAAGGTGTTGGCGATCAGGAAGACACCGACGAACAGGGCGATGCCGGCGAAGGCGAGCAGCATCCCGTTGAGACCGCTCAGACCGTTCTCGATCTGCTTGGCCTGATCGTCCGCGAGCGCCTGGCCGGTCTTGGCCTCGGCGTCCTTGGGCAGCAGCGGCTTCACTCCGGCCAGCAGCTTCTCGGCGGAGACTCCGGGCGCGGCGGACACGTTGGCGTCCCTGAACATGCCGGGCCTGAGGTAGAGCTTCTGGGCGACCTCGGTGTCGAAGAGGACCAGGCTGCCGCCCGCGTTGACCGCGCCGTCCTCGGTGGTGAAGACACCGGAGAGGGTGTACTCCTTCACCGGCCCGTTCGTGGCGACCCGGACCCGGTCACCGACGTGGTACTCGCCACGCTTCGCGGTCTCCTTGTCGAGCGCGATCCGGTCGGCCGCGACCGGGCCCGTACCGTCGACGAAGGTGTACGCGGAGTCCTTGCCGTTCTTGCCGGGGGAGTAGTTCCCGCCGGTGTTCGACCAGCCGTTGCCGATCAGCTTGCCGTCGGGGTCGGCGACCCCGGCGAAGCCGGAGACCCGGCCGGTGGCGGTGTCGACGCCGTCCAGGCCCTGGATCTTCTTCAGGGTGGCGGCGGTGATGCCGGGCGTCTTCTCGTCGCGCTGGTCGGCGTAGGTGGTGACGGCCACGGCGACGTCGTCGTAGCTCTTCGCCGACTGGTTGCGAAGGGCGTTGCCGAGGGTGTCGGTGAAGACCAGCGTGCCGGAGACGAAGGCCACGCCGAGCATCACGGCGAGGACGGTCATCAGCAGCCTGGCCTTGTGCGCGAGCACATTGCGCAGGGCGGTACGGAACATGTCTGTCAGTCCTGGGATGGGGAGGGGTTCCGGAAAGGGGCGCGGGGAAGGGCGGGCTTCAGCTGGTGCGGCCCTTGGCGTCGAACGCCTTCATCCGGTCGAGGACCCCGTCCGCGGTGGGGTGCATCATCTGGTCGACGATCCGGCCGTCCGCGAGGAAGATGACCCGGTCCGCGTAGGAGGCCGCCGCCGGGTCGTGGGTCACCATCACCACGGTCTGCCCCAGCTCGCGCACCGAGTTGCGCAGGAAGCCGAGGACCTCGGCGCCGGAGCGGGAATCCAGGTTTCCGGTCGGCTCGTCGCCGAAGATGATCTCCGGCTGCGAGGCCAGGGCGCGGGCCACCGCGACGCGCTGCTGCTGGCCGCCGGAGAGTTCGGTCGGCCGGTGGGTCAGCCGGTCGGAGAGGCCCACCATGTCGATGACCTTGCGCACCCACTCGGCGTCGGGCCTGCGGCCCGCGATGTCCATGGGGAGCGTGATGTTCTCCTGCGCCGTCAGGGTCGGGAGCAGGTTGAACGCCTGGAAGATGAAGCCGATCTTGTCCCGGCGGAGCTGGGTGAGCTGCTTGTCCTTGAGGGAGCCCAGCTCCGTCTCGCCGATCCGTACCGAACCGCTGCTGAAGCTGTCGAGGCCGGCCACGCAGTGCATCAGCGTGGACTTGCCGGAGCCGGACGGGCCCATGATCGCGGTGAACTCGCCTCGCGGGAAGTCCACGGAGACCCGGTCCAGGGCCGTCACCCTGGTCTCGCCCTCTCCGTAGACCTTCGACAGATCCGTGGCGCGGGCAGCCACCGTGGTGACGCGGTGTGCGGTGGAAGTGGTGGTCACGGGAATCTCCTGATTCGGGCTCCGGCCGAGGGCTTCGTCCGGGGTGGCGTTCGGTTGCCTTGGGAACCCCTCCATCGTCACCGCCGTACCGCCGCGGGTCGTCAGCCCCCGTGCCCGTTCCAGGGGCCGTCTTGAGTCGCACCGAGGGGCCCCTGCGTCCTCCTGCGGTATGACACCGACCCTGAGGACCATCCGCCCGGCCCTGTTGCCCGGTCGCATCGCCCGGCCCCGTCGCTCAGCCGGGTGGCGTGCCCATGGCGATCACTGGCGCGCGCCTGGCGAATGCGCCGTCCGGGTGCGGCGACTTTCCGTCAAACCTGATTGCCGGTCGCCGCACCCGCTATCCCGCCCAGGCATGTGGTGATGCCCTCTCGTGAGTGCTGACGACCCCTCAAACGGTCAATAAAATAAGACAACATCGCGCCACTGATCCGCTGATCGGAGGAAGTCCCCGGATAGGGTCATGTGCCAACGCGGAGCCGCGCGCCAGGCCCGGATGGTGGAATGCAGACACGGCGAGCTTAAACCTCGCTGCCCCTCGGGGGCGTACCGGTTCGAGTCCGGTTCCGGGCACCACTTCGCGCATGAGGCCGAGCGGGCGAGACGGCTCGATGCCCTTGATCGTTCACGCGCTCGCGAGAGTGGTTTCCCTCACCCGCACACACCCACGGCGCTCCATCCCGTTACCCGCCACCGACCCGGACAGGCCCTGGTGTCCTGTCCGGCCCCGGACGGCTTCCGCAAAGATCCTCCCCAAGCACTAGTCTGATTCTTTTGCCTACCCATTACTCTTGTGGGAAGGCCGCGCAGGGTGGCCATGGAGGAGTGAGATGAGGAGCAGCAACCCGGTCTTCTCGCGACGGGGCTTCAGCCGCGACAACGGATACGCGGGCTTCAACGCGGCACCGCAGGCCGGGGCCCCCGCAGCGGGTGCCAACCCGTACGCGCAGGGCACCGCCGCCAACCCGTACGCCACCAACCCCTACGCCCAGCAGGACACCCAGTACGGCGTCCCGCAGGCACCGGCGCGTACCGGCGCGATGACGATCGACGATGTCGTCACGCGCACGGGGATCACGCTGGGCACCGTGGTGCTCGGCGCCGCGCTCGCCTGGGCCCTGCTGCCGGTCGACGAGGCCAACCTCGGCAAGTCCTACGGCATCGCGATCGGCGCCGCCCTGGTGGCGTTCGTCCTGTCGCTAGTCCAGTCCTTCAAGCGCAAGCCGGTCCCGGCGCTGATCGTCTCGTACGCGGCCTTCGAGGGTGTCTTCCTCGGAGTGATCTCCAGCGCGGTCAGCACGTACATCGGGCCGGGCGTCGTGATGCAGGCGGTGATGGGCACCATGTGTGTCTTCGCCGGTGTGCTTCTCGCGTACAAGATGCGCTGGATCCGCGTCACCCGCCGCTTCTACGGCTTCGTGATGGCCGCCGCCATGGGCTTCATGCTCCTGATGGTGGTCAACCTGCTGTTCGCCGTCTTCGGCGGCGGCGACGGCCTGGGCTTCCGCAGCGGTGGCCTCGGCATCCTCTTCGGCGTCATCGGGATCGTCCTCGGTGCGTGCTTCCTGGCCCTGGACTTCAAGCAGGTCGAGGACGGCATCGCGTTCGGCGCCCCGCGCGAGGAGTCCTGGCTGGCGGCCTTCGGCCTCACCATGACCCTGGTGTGGATCTACCTGGAGATGCTGCGTCTGCTCTCCATCCTCAGCGGCGACGACTGACGCACAGCCCCCGCAAGGGGGACAGAACGGGAACGGAACGGCCCGCAGGCAGCGCCTGCGGGCCGTTCCCCTTTCTCACGTGTGCCTAGAGCAGCTTGCGCGCGGCCCTTCTGAGGTCGTACTCGTGGATGATCGCCTTCGCGTGTCCGTAAGCGAGGTCGTGTTCGCTCCGCAGCCAGCTGACCTTCTCCTCGAAGCGGAGAGCGGGGCCTTCCTCTACGGTGCGGAGCCAGTCGGAGACTTCACGACCGGTGCAGCGGGGGATTCGGGAGAGCAGATTGCGATGGGTCTCTTCGGAGAAGACTTGGGACATCGGCGCCTCCGACGCATTGCGCGTTGCTGGTCCTTCCCGACACCGTGCCCGAGCATCGGCCCGTTGGCAACCATCCCGGGAGGGCGCGTAGGGTCGCGGAGTGCTCGATACGACCCCGCTGACCACCGCCGTGGACCGATTCGCCGACCGGCTGCGCGCTGCCCCGCAGAGCCGTCTGCAGCGCGGAGCGGCTGCCGAAGGGCTGGCAACGGCCAGGGAATTGGCGCTGCGGGCCCAGCGCATCGAGGCGCCGGACCGGGAGCCGCGGATCATGCCGGACGCCGGGATCTTCGCGATCGCCGACCAACTCACCGTAGCGGGGCGCGACTTGGCGGTGGCACTGGAAACGGCCCCGTCGGCTGAGCTGGACGAGGCCGTGCAATTCGTGACGGAGGCGGCTGCGCGGGCGTTCGCGTAGCGGCGGGCGGGCGGCGGCCGGCGAGAGCCGCTCTGCCCGAATGCCCCGGGGGCTAGAACGAGGCGATGACGCGGTCGGCGAGGATGTAGACGTTCTCCTTGCCGCAGGAGAAGGTCAGGGCGTACGCGCCGGAGACACCGGAGCCGCCCAGCAGTACCGGGTGCTCACCCGCGAGCAGCGACTCGGCGAGGCGCTCGGCCGTCTCGCGGTGGCCGGGGGTCATACAGAGCGTGGTGCCGTCGGCGAAGACATAGACATCGAGAGTGCCGAGCGGGCCGGGGCGCACATCGGCGAGTTCCGTACGGCTGTCGGCGAGCTCCTCGAGGCGGTTCACGGTGCGCTCGTGGTCGGTGACGACCGGGGTCTGCACCGGTACGAAGTCGGGGTGCGAGGGGTGACGGCGACGGGCCGCGGCCAGCTCGGGGGAGTCCTCGGCGAACTCCGCCGTCTCGGGCAGCTCGGTCATGTCCGCCAGCTCGGCCAGTTCCGTGAGCTCTTCGAGCGCCTCGGTGGCGTCGAGGTCCATCGCCTCAAGGCCCGCGAAGTCGGCCTGGCGCGGCATGAAGAACGGCGCATCCTCACCGATCCCGGCCAGGCCGCCCAGCAGGGACGGGGCGTCGGCGGCATCGCGCGCTTCCTGGGTGGCCCAGAAGGCACGGGCCTCGGCGAGCTCGCGCTCCCGCTCCTCGGCAAGTGCTTCGGCTACGGCCGCGCGTATCTCGGCGGCCGGGGTCGCGTCGTTGCGGCTCTGCGCGGGCACGGTGGCGCCGTGGATGCGGGCCGTGGTCAGCTCCGTACGAAGGGCCGTGATCTGCTTGCGCAGCCCGTGAGCAGCGTGCAGAGCAGCAGCGCCGACGGCCGTGGCAGCGGCGGTGGTCAGCAACAGGGCAAGAGACATGGCGCTCACTGACATACTCCCGGTTTCAATCGATCCCCCGACTTCCTACCTCAGCTTGTCCTCTACCTGCGCCCGGTGTCAGTGCATTACGTCACGAATTGGACAGGTCTTTGGGCCTGGGGTTTAACCCTGTTACGGGTGTGACCTGCGGGAATGACTCTCCCCCAGGAGATAGGTCACATCCTGGGGGAGATTCGGT
Organism: Streptomyces sp. NPDC048473; assembly: GCF_043200155.1. NCBI lineage: Bacteria > Bacillati > Actinomycetota > Actinomycetes > Kitasatosporales > Streptomycetaceae > Streptomyces > Streptomyces sp. NPDC048473. The sequence goes on along the minus strand of NZ_JBICXE010000020.1, from coordinate 81,082 downwards.
CACGGTCGGGGCTCGGAACCGGCCACGTCGCCGGCCGGGAGCCGGCTGACGGCTATGTCAGGACCCGTTCAGCTCAGCCGCTCGGACGTGTGGTCGCGTTCGCTTCGCTTCCGCTGCGGGCAGGTGCCGCCTTCGTACCTCAGGCGACCCCTACCCTCCGCTGCAGCTCAGCTCAGCCGCTCGGACGTGTGGTCGCGTTCGCTTCGCTTCCGCTGCGGGCAGGTGCCGCCTTCGTACCTCAGGCGACCCCTACCCTCCGCTGCAGCTCAGCTCAGCCGCTCGATGACCATCGCCATGCCCTGGCCGCCGCCCACGCACATGGTCTCCAGGCCGAACTGCTTGTCGTGGAACTGCAGGCTGTTGATCAGCGTGCCGGTGATCCGGGCGCCGGTCATGCCGAAGGGGTGGCCGACGGCGATGGCGCCACCGTTGACGTTGACCTTCTCCAGCGGCAGGCCGAGGTCGCGGTAGGAGGGGATCACCTGGGCGGCGAACGCCTCGTTGATCTCGGCCAGGTCGATGTCGTCGATGGTCAGCCCGGCGCGCTTCAGCGCCTGCTTACTGGCCTCCACCGGTCCGTATCCCATGATCTCGGGGGAGAGGCCGGAGACACCGGTCGAGACGATCCGGGCCAGCGGGGTCAGGCCCAGCTCGCGCGCCTTGGTGTCGGACATGATCACGAGCGCGGCGGCGCCGTCGTTGAGCGGGCAGCAGTTGCCCGCGGTGACCATGCCGTCGGGGCGGAAGACCGGCTTCAGGCCCTGCACGCCCTCCACGGTGACGCCCGCGCGCGGGCCGTCGTCCTTCGAGACGACCGTGCCGTCCGGGGTGGTGACCGGGGTGATCTCGCGCTCCCAGAAGCCGTTCTTGATGGCTTCCTCGGCGAGGTTCTGCGAGCGGACGCCGAACTCGTCCATGTCCTGGCGGGTGACGCCCTTGAGCCGGGCCAGGTTCTCCGCGGTCTGCCCCATCGCGATGTACGCGTCCGGGACCAGGCCGTCCTCGCGCGGGTCGCGCCAGTCGTCGCCGCCCCGCTCGGCGCGGGCCGCGGTGCGGGCCTCGGCGTCGGCGAACAGCGGGTTGTGCGTGTCCGGCAGGCTGTCGGAGTTGCCCTTCGTGAAGCGGGACACCATCTCGACACCGGCCGAGATGAAGACATCGCCCTCGCCGGCCTTGATGGCGTGCAGCGCCATCCGGCTGGTCTGGAGGGAGGACGAGCAGTAGCGGGTGACCGTACAGCCGGGAAGGTGGTCCATGCCCATCTGTACGGCGATGATGCGGCCCAGGTTGTTGCCCTGCTCGCCGCCCGGGAGGCCGCAGCCGAGCATCAGGTCGTCGATGTCCTTCGGGTCCAGCTCGGGCACCTTGGCCAGCGCGGTCTGGATGATCGTGGCGGTCAGGTCGTCCGAGCGCAGACCCTTCAGCGAACCCTTGAAGGCCCGGCCGATGGGGGAACGGGCAGCAGAGACGATCACGGCTTCGGGCATCACGCGGCTCCATGAGGGCTGGAAGGCGGGTTCTGGCAGGTTCTGACTTGGAAGTTACCTGTACGTAGCTGCTGGGTCACCGGGCAGCGCATGTGACGCCGACCTCTTTTCTAAGCGACCGCTCAGTCGATCAATTGGCCGGGAGGTTGTGCGACTCCCCGTGCGACTCTCCATAAGGCTCCTTGCGCGGCTCCTTGTGCGCGTCCGCCTGCGAATCCCCCCGTGGCTCCTCGTGCGTCTCCGGGTGCGGACGGGGATCCGTGGCCGCGGGCAGACGCCGCCGCCTGCGGTGCTTGAGGAGTGCCCAGGGCGCCCGGGCCCCCGTGACCTCCGTACCGGCCTCCCTGGCCGCCTGGGAGGCCGCCTTGGCCACCGGCAGCATGTCCTCGCGCCGGGCCCCGTCCAGACGATCGGACTCCGGCCACAGCCCGAGCACCGCACAGAGCGTGGGCAGGAGCGCCATCGCCGCCGTGGCGTACCCCTCCGCCGACGGGTGGTAGTTGTCCGGCCCGAACAGCTCCCGCGGATTCGCCTCGAACTCCGGCCCCAGCAGATCGCCCAGCGACACCGTGCGCCCGCCCTGCTCCACCGAACCGATCGTCTGGGCCGCCGCCAGCTGCCGGCTCACCCGCCGGGCCAGCCAGCGCAGCGGCTGGTAGACCGGCTCGATCGTGCCGAGATCCGGGCACGTGCCGACCACCACCTCCGCACCCGCCGTACGCAGCCTGCGCACCGCGGTGGTCAGACAGCGCACCGACTGGGTGGCCGGCATCCGGTGCGTCACATCGTTCGCCCCGATCATGATCACGCAGACGTCGGGCGTACTGGACGGGTCGGCGAGCAGCAGCGAGACCTGCCGCTCCAGATCGTCCGACCGGGCACCCGGCTGCGCCACATTGCGCAGATCCACCGGCCGCTCGGACACCGCCGCCAGCCCCGATGCGAGCAGCGCCCCCGGTGTGTGCCCGGCCCGGTGCACCCCCTGCCCGGCCGCCGTCGAATCACCCAGCAACCCCAGCCGCAACGGGTCGGCGGGGCCGGTGAACGCCACCCCGTACCGTCCGTCCGCACTCGGCGGAACCGGTGCGATACCGCCGCCCACCTGCCGTTTCGCCAGCTGGACCTCCGCCAGCAGTACGCCTACCGCCGCCGCGCCGAGCAGCCCGATGCTGCCGCCGCCGTAGGCCGCGCCCGCTGCGATCCGCCGTGCCACCCTTGCCCTTGACACAGTCCGGTCCACCTCCTCGTTGCCGTACCGCCGTACATACAGCTAACTGCCCCGCGGCGACCGTCGCTCAATCGCTTCGCCCAATCCCGTCCCCGTACGCATACGCTGGCCGCACCATCTCGGAGACCCCGGAGTACACGGTGCAATTCCACGATTCGATGATCAGCCTCGTAGGCAATACCCCGCTGGTGAGGCTGCGCAGTGTGACGGCCGGCATCCAGGCGACGGTCCTGGCCAAGGTCGAGTACTTCAATCCCGGCGGTTCGGTCAAGGACCGCATCGCCCTGCGCATGATCGAGGCCGCCGAACAGAGCGGCGAGCTGCAGCCCGGCGGCACGATCGTCGAGCCGACCAGCGGCAACACGGGCGTCGGTCTGGCGATCGTTGCCCAGCAGAAGGGATACAAGTGCATCTTCGTCTGCCCGGACAAGGTGTCCACGGACAAGATCAATGTGCTGCGCGCCTACGGTGCCGAGGTCGTCGTCTGCCCGACGGCCGTTGACCCCGAGCACCCGGACTCGTACTACAACGTCTCGGACCGGCTGGTCCGCGAGACACCGGGAGCCTGGAAGCCCGACCAGTACTCCAACCCGAACAACCCGCGCTCGCACTACGAGACCACCGGTCCGGAGCTGTGGGAGCAGACGGACGGGAAGATCACCCACTTCGTCGCGGGCGTCGGCACCGGCGGCACGATCAGCGGCACCGGCCGCTATCTGAAGGAGACCAGCGGCGGCTCGGTCAAGGTCGTCGGCGCGGACCCGGAGGGCTCGGTCTACTCCGGCGGCTCCGGGCGTCCGTACCTCGTCGAGGGCGTCGGCGAGGACTTCTGGCCGAGCGCGTACGACCGCACGGTCACGGACGAGATCGTCGCCGTGTCCGACAAGGACTCCTTCCAGATGACCCGCCGCCTCGCCAAGGAGGAGGGCCTGCTGGTCGGCGGCTCCTGCGGCATGGCGGTCGTCGCCGCCCTGGAGGTCGCGAAGCGACTGGGCCCGGACGATGTGGTCGTCGTCCTGCTGCCCGACAGCGGCCGCGGCTACCTGAGCAAGATCTTCAACGACGAGTGGATGGCCGACTACGGCTTCCTGGAGGACACCGGCCCGTCCGCGCGCGTCGGGGACGTACTCGACCACAAGGACGGCCCGATCCCGACGCTCGTCCACATGCACCCCGAGGAGACCGTCGGCGAGGCGATCGACGTCCTGCGCGAGTACGGCGTCTCGCAGATGCCGATCGTGAAGCCGGGCGCGGGCCACCCGGACGTGATGGCCGCCGAGGTCATCGGCTCGGTGGTGGAGCGGGAGCTGCTGAACGCGCTGTTCGCGCAGCGCGCCTCGCTCTCCGACCCGCTGGAGAAGCACATGTCGCCGCCGCTGCCGCAGGTCGGCTCCGGTGAACCGGTCGAGGACCTGATGTCGGTGCTCGGCGGCACGAACGCGTCGGACGCGGCGATCGTGCTGGTGGAGGGCAAGCCGAAGGGCGTGGTCAGCAGGCAGGACCTGCTGGCGTTCCTCGCCAAGGACGCGGCGGCCGGCAAGCCGTAGCGGTCCGGGAGGCCGGGCTTCGCGAAAACGGTACGAGCGCGACACGTACCCGCAGCACCCGCTTAACACGAGTCCGGCACATTGATGGGTGTCGGCAGGGAAACCCGCCGGCACCCATACGGCGACACGGACTACGGAGCGGCTCCCGGACCTCCACCGTCGCCAGGACGCGGTGACCGGCCCTGACCCGGACCGTGTCCCTCGCGGGGACCGTCGTCGTCCCGCCCCCTGGGAAACCGGGGGTGCGGCGGTCCCCGCGATACAACCATGTGCGAGGACATGCACGGCATCCGCGTGCGCGGACATACACGCGGACATGTGCGACACCCATGTGCGCGGACATACGCGCAGACATGTGCGAGGACCGGCAGGGCGCCGTTCGCGCCCCCGGCGGTGCTTCACCCGGCCGGTGCGGCAGCCCAGCTCGCCAGCAGCGCGATGCGTTCCGCGGTCTCGCTGCCGGGCTCCGGGGTGTAGACCACCAGGGACTGGCCGGGGTCGCCGGGCACGCCGAGCGTCTCGTACGGGAGGGTCAGCGCGCCCGCGACCGGGTGGTCGATGCGCTTGACGCCGTACGTCTTCGCCTTCACCTGGTGGTCCGCCCACAGCCGGCGGAAGTCCTCGCTCTTCATGGACAACTCGCCGACCAGCGTGGCCAGTTGTTTGTCATCGGGGTGCAGTCCCGCGTCCAGTCGCAGATGTGCGACCGTCTCCGCCGCCACCGCGGCCCACTCCGGATAGAGCTCGCGCGTCGCCGGGTCGAGGAAGACCTGGCGCGGGATGTTCAGCTCTGCCACGGGCATCCGCGAGTAGCCGACGACCGCGTCCCCCAGCGCGTTCCACGCCAGGACGTCCATCCGGCGGCCCAGGATGAACGCCGGGGCCCCGCCGAGCGTGTCCAGCAGCAGGCGCAGACCGGGGCGGACCCGCTGGGTGGCGGCCGGGGCCGAGGCGCGCGGCTTCGGGCGCGCCACCGTACGCAGATACGTGTGCTCCGTCTCGTCCAGCTGGAGCACCCGGGCGATCGCGTCGAGCACGGCGTCCGAGACGCTCGGGCCGCGCCCCTGTTCCAGCCGGATGTAGTAGTCGACGCTCACCCCCGCGAGCTGCGCGACCTCCTCGCGCCGGAGTCCGGGCACCCGCCGTCGGCCGCCGTACGCGTTCAGCCCCACGTCCTCGGGCTGGATGCGGGCTCGCCGTGAGCGGAGGAAATCACCGAGGTCGCCGTCCATGACACCGATCGTAGAAGAAGCGCGGGCGCCGAACCTGGTACTGGCAGACCCAGGAACAACGCATCCCTGGGTAGCCGGGCGGCAGCCGCGCAGAGTGGCACCGGGCCCGGGGAAACGCCCCGGTCCTGAAGAGCGCAAGGAGTACGGACATGTCGTACGAGACCCTCGCAGGCCGCACCGCCGTCATCACCGGAGCCGCCAGCGGCATGGGTGCCGCGACCGCCCGGCTGCTCGCCGCCCAGGGAGTCGGGGTCGCACTGCTGGCCCGGCGCGCGGAGCGGCTGGAGGAGCTGGCCGCCACGATCAAGGCGGAGGGCGGTGAGGCGCTCGCCGTCACCGCCGATGTCACCGACCAGGCGTCCGTGGACGCCGCGGCCGAGCGGGTGCACAGCACGTTCGGGCAGGTGGACCTGGTGGTCAACGCCGCCGGTGTGATGCTGCCGAACCCGGTGGACGCCGGCCGGACGGACGAGTGGCAGCGGATGCTCGACACCAATGTGACGGGAGCCCTGCGGATCATCCGGGCCTTCACATCCGACCTGGTGGCGGCGGCCGCCGACGGCCGCACCGCGGACCTGGTGAACATCTCGTCCATCGGCGCGCACGTCACGTTCCCCAACTACGCGGTGTACGGGGCGACGAAGGCCGCACTCACGTATCTGTCGGCGTCGCTGCGCACGGAGTTCGGACCGCGCGATGTCCGCGTCACGAACATCGAGCCGGGGCTCACCGACACGGAACTGGGCGGCCACATCGACAACGCCGAGCTGAGCGGGCAGCTCGACGGCATGTTCGACGCGCTCGGGGGGCTGTCGAGCGACGAGATCGCCGACCTCGTGGCCTACGCCACCAGTCGCGCGCGCCACATCAACCTGCGCCAGCTGATCGTGCTGCCCACCCGCCAGGCGTAGTGCCTCGCGTCCCGCGGCCCGCGGCCCTCAGTCCTCCCAGTCGGACTCCGTGCGCCCCGAACGCGGCTGGAACCAGGGCCAGTTGCGGGCGGCGTGCACGGCGTTGACCGCGACGATGCCGAGCCAGGCGACGACCAGGCCCCTGGTACCCGCGGTCGCGGAGCCGATCGCCGACAGCGGGATGGCCAGGATCAGCGAGATGATCCCGAAGCCGTAGCGCTCGCCGAAATTCGCCATGGGCTGCGACGGGCGTGCACCCCTGGCGACGCTCACCTGCTGCTCGGCGAGATGGCGCCGGACACGGCGGTCGAGCGTGGTGTCGAGACGCTGCTCGACCTTCTCCAGGAATGACTCGACGAGCGCGGACTCGTAATCCGACCCCAGTTCACTACGGGCATGCAGGGTGGCATCGAGCTCGCTCTTCAGCTCAGGGTCAGGGGTTTCCATGTCCTTTACCGTACGAATCGGGGGCGTCGCGGGCAGTGGGGCTACCCCCCCTCTTTCGCCGAGCCCGGCATGATCCGAACGAGAGGTCCTAGGGGCGGGTGGCCGCCGCGCCGGTGGTGCCGGCCCCGCTGCTCTCGCCTGCGGGTACCTGGGCGGGGAGGATCGTATGTTCCGGGATGTGCGTGGTGTTGCGGCGGGCGAGCAGCCAGTACAGCAGTGCCGGTACGACCAGGCCGATCACCCATGAGATGTCGGCGCCGCCCAGCGGCCCGACCAGCGGGCCGGTGTAGAAGTGTGTCGCCAGGAACGGCAGCTGGGCGACCAGCCCGATCCCGTAGACCGCCAGGGCGTCCCAGCGCCATGCGCCGTACCGTCCGCGCGGATCGGCAAGGGCAGGGATGTCGTACCGCTCCCGCGAGATCAGGTAGTAGTCGACCAGGTTGATCGCCGACCACGGGGTGAAGAAGGTCAGCAGGAAGAGCAGGAAGTCCTTGAAGGAGGTGAGGAAGCTGTCCTTGCCGAGCAGGGCGACGGCCGTGCCGACAAGCATGATGCCCGTGATGTAGAGAGCCCGGCCGCGCGGGGAGAGGGTCTTCTGACCACGGAAACCGCTGATGCTGGTCACCAACGACATGAAGCCGCCGTAGGTGTTGAGGACGTTGATGGTCAGCTTGCCGAGCGCGATCACGAAGTACAGGAACGAGGCGATCAGGCCGGTCCCGCCCAGGGCGACGACATAGCCGACCTGGCCCGCCAGGAAGGCGTCCCCGGCGGTGGCCGCGACCAGCACGCCGAAGATCATGGACCACTGGGAGCCGACCGCCGTGCCGGAGAGCGTCCACCAGAAGGTGGCGCGGGTGCTGGTCGTACGTGGCAGATAGCGGGAGTAGTCGGCGACGTACGGGCCGAACGCCAGCTGCCAGGACGCGGCGAGCGAGACCGCGAGCAGGAACATCGGCAGATCGAAGGCGCGGTCGGCGAGGACGGCGCCGAGATCGATGCGGTCGAGCAGCCGGATGCCGAGATAGACGAAAGCGACCGCGCAGATCACGCCGGCGACCCGGCCGAGCATATGGATGACGCGATAGCCGATCGCTGCCATCACGGCGGTGACCAGCGCGAAGATGACGATGCCGGGCGTCTCGCCGAGGTGGGTGAGCTCCCCGACCGCCTGACCTGCCAGCACGCTGCCGCTGGCGAAGAAGCCGACGTACATCACGATCACCAGGGCCAGCGGGACCACTGCGCCCTTGACCCCGAACTGCGCGCGGGACTGGATCATTTGCGGCAGTCCCAGGCGCGGGCCCTGCGCGGAGTGCAGGGCCATCACGGCTCCGCCGAGCAGATTGCCCAGCGCCAGGCCGATGACCGACCAGAACGCGCCACCGCCGAAGACGACGGCGAGCGCGCCGGTGACGACGGCGGTGATCTGGAGGTTCGCGCCGAGCCAGAGCGTGAACTGGCTGAAGGCGGTGCCGTGACGTTCGTTGTCCGGCACGACATCGATGGAGCGCTGTTCGAGCAGTCCAGCCATCGGTCAGCTTCCCTTCTTGACGAGGCCGTGCTGCTTCGCCCAGTCGTGTGCGACGTCCTCGGGGTCCTTCTTGTCCTTGTCGACCAGGCGGTTGAGTGCGGTGAGGTCCTCGGTGGTGAGTGCGGCGCCCAGCCGGGCCAGGGCCTTACGGACCGTGGAGTCCGCGGCCCGGTCGGCGATCAGCGGGACGATGTGCTGGCCGGGAACCAGGTTCTTGGGGTCGGAGAGGACCACCCAGCCCTCGGCCGCGATGTCCGTGTCCGTGGTGAAGAGGTTGGCGACATCGACATCGCCCTTTCGCAGGGCTCCCTTCACCAAGGGGCCGGAGGAGTCCAGCGACTTGAACTCCTTGAAGGTGACGCCGTACACGTCCTTCAGGCCCACGGCCCCGACGGTCCGCTTCTTGACCTCGGGGGCCGCGCCGATGACCAGCTTTCCGTTGTGCTTCGCCAGATCGGCGAGGGAGGACAGGCCGTACTTCCGGGCGGTCTCGCGGGTGACGGCGAAGGCGTCGGAGTCCTCGGCCATGCCGTACGGGAGGATCTGCAGACCCGCGGGCAGGGCGACGGCGAGCGCGTTCTGCATCTCGCCCTCCTCGGTGGCGGTCGCCTTCGGGTCGAGGTAGTGCAGCAGGGCGCCCTGGTACTCGGGCAAAAGATCGATGTCGCCGCCCTTCAGCGCGGGGATGAGGATCTCGCGGGTGCCCAGGTTGGCGCGGACCGTCGTCTTCACGCCGGCGGCGCCGAGGACTGCGGCGTACAGATGGCCGAGGATCTGGTTCTCGGTGAAATTGGCGGTGCCGATGGTGATGCCACCGGAGCTCGAACCGCCACCGCCACCGCCGCTGCCGCCCTGTCCGTCGAGCGAGGTGATTCCGCTGCTGCAGGCGGCGAGTGCGGGGACGGAGGCCGCGGCGAGGAGGCCGCCGAGCAGGGTCCTTCGGTTCATGGAGGTCATGAGTGGTGGTTCTCCTCAGGCGGAGCGGTGGCGGAAGAGGACGCGCTGGAGCCCGGACAGCGCCAGATCGAGTACGACGGCGACGACCGCGACGAGGACCGCGCCGCCCAGCACCTGAACGAGGTCGCGCTGTGCGAGACCGTCGAAGACATAGCGGCCGAGTCCGCCGAAGCTGACGTAGGCGGCGATGGTGGCGGTGGCCACGACCTGGATCAGCGCCAGCCGCAGCCCGGTCATGATCAGCGGGAGGGCGAGCGGGAGTTCGACGTGCCACAGCACCTGGAGACCGCGCATGCCCTGGCCGCGGGCCGCGTCCTTCACATCGGGGTCGACGGCGGTCATCCCGGCGTAGGTGTTGGTGACGATCGAGGGGACGGCGAGGGCGACCAGCGCCACGTACACCGGGGTCATGGACAGGCCGCCGGCCAGGAAGACCAGCACTACCAGACCGACGGTCGGCAGGGCCCGGCCGAAGGACGACAGATTGATGGCGAGGAAGGCGCCGCGCCCGGTGTGCCCGATGAGCAGACCGACCGGGAGCGCGATCGCCGTGGCGATCAGCGTGGCGATCAGCGAGTACTGGAGGTGCTCGGCGAGGCGATGGGCGATGCCGTCCTGGCCGGTCCACTGCTCGCTGCCGGTCAGCCAGTGGCCGAGGTCCGCGAAGAGTTCGTACATGTCAGGCCCTCTGCTTCCGTGTCCACGGGGTGAGCGCGTACTGCACCGCGACCAGCGCCGCGTCCGCGACCAGCGCGAGGAGCAGGGTCAGGACCACACCGACGATCACCGGGGTGGGGAAGTTCCGCTGGAAGCCGTCGGTGAAGAGCTGGCCCAGACCGCCGTCGCCGATGTACGTGGCGACACTGACCAGCGAGATCGACATGACGGTGGCGATCCGCACGCCCGCCATGATCACCGGGAGGGCGAGCGGCAGCTCGACCGTCAGCAGGATCCGCAGCGGGCGGGCCCCCATCGCCCTGGCGGCCTCACGCGTCTTCACGGGTACGGAGTCCAGTCCCTCGACGGTGTTCCGCAACAGCACGACCAGCGTGTAGATGGTCAGGCCGATGACGGTGGTGGTGCGGGTCAGCCCCGAGACCGGCAGCAGCAGGACGAAGACCGCGATGGAGGGGATGGTGAACAGGACGTTCGAGAGGCCGAGCAGGGCTCCGCGCAGCGGGCGCACCCGGTGGGCGAGCACGGCCAGCGGCAGGGAGATCAGCAGCCCGAGGAGGACGGCGGTCAGCGCGGCCTGCAGATGGGAGGCGCTGAGGGAGACCAGGTCGTTCGCGTGGTCGGATATCCACGCCCACTCGATGGTCATGAGCTGCCGTCCACGGCCGATGTCGCGACGGCCGTCTTCTGTGTGACGGCCTTCTGCGCGGCGGCGGTGGTGTGGGCCGCGCCCGCAAGGTCGTGGATGGCCTCGCGCGTGGTGACCCCGGTCAGTACGCCGGCGGTGTCGATCCGGGCGATCAGACCGGTCGGTGAGGCGATCGACTCGTTGAGTGCCGAGAGCAGCGAGTCCGTGTCGCGCAGGGGGCGTACGGGGAGCAGCGGGGCGTCGCCCGCCGGGCCCGCCGGTGCGGTCCGGCTGTCGAGCCACCCGAGCGGCTCACCCTTGGCGGAGACGACCAGCAGCCAGTCGGAGCCGTTGTCCCCGGCGGCGGCCGGTTCGTCGGCCCGCACCGTCGCCGAGGGCCGGCGCGGCAGATCGGCGAGGGTGCTCAGCGACAGCAGCTTCAGTCCGCGCTCGGCACCCAGGAAGTCGGCGACGAAGTCGTCGGCCGGGCGGGCGAGCAGCTCGGCGGGCGGTGCGCACTGCACCAGATGGCCGCCGGTACGGAAGACGGCGATCCGGTCGCCGAGCCGTACCGCCTCGTCGATGTCGTGGGTGACGAAGACGATGGTCTTGCCGAGCTCCTTCTGGAGGCGCAGCAGCTCGTCCTGGAGCTGGGTCCGTACGACGGGGTCGACCGCGCCGAACGGCTCGTCCATGAGCAGCACCGGCGGGTCCGCGGCGAGTGCGCGGGCCACGCCGACCCGCTGCTGCTGGCCGCCGGAGAGCTGGTGCGGATAGCGCTTGGCGGCCTCGGCGGGCAGCCCGACCGTCTCCAGGAGTTCGGCGGCCCTGGCGCGGGAGGCCCTGCGGCCGCGGCCGAGCAGAAGAGGGACCGTCGCGATGTTGTCGAGGACCGTGCGGTGCGGGAAGAGGCCGGCCTGCTGGATGACGTACCCGATGCCTCGCCGCAGCTCGGCGGCGTCCGATTCGAGGATGTCCTTGCCGCCGAGCCGGATGGTGCCGGAGGTCGGCTCGACCATCCGGTTGATCATCCTCAGGGTGGTGGTCTTACCACAGCCGGAAGAGCCGACGAGGACGGTGATGCCGCCCTCCGGCATGGTGAGGCTGAGGTCGTGAACTGCCGTCGTGCCGTTCGGGAAGCGCTTGTTCACTGCGTCGAATTTGATCATCAGTCGTCCCTTGCCCCGGCTGCATATAGTCATGCAGAGTTCTTCGTTACTGAATAGGTTGTCAATGCCTCGGGGTAAAACACTGGTTACAGAGACCCGAAGAGCGAGACAAAGTGTCCGGATAGGAGGAGTTCGCGCATGATGTCGTCCCACCTGGTGGACTCCGAGGACTCCGTGTCCGGGACCGTCGGCTCTCCCGGAGCTCCCGGTTCCGTCGGCGTCGTGGTCCTCGACGGCCAGACCCTCCCGGTCTCCGATGTCGTCCGGCTCGCCCACGGCACCGCCCGTCCCGTCCCCGACGGTGAGGCGATGAAGCGCGTCGACCGGTCCTGGAGCGCCGCCCGGGAGCTTGCCGCCACCGGGCGGGTCTACGGACGCTCCACCGGCGTCGGGGCCAACCGGAACGAGGCCGTCCCCACCGAGGCGGCAGCCGGCCACGGACTGCGGCTGCTGCGCAGTCACGCCGGAGCGATCGGTGAACCGCTGCCCGCCCGCGAGGTCCGGGCCATGCTCGCCGTACGCGCCAACCAGCTGCTCGCGGGCGGCGCCGGGCTGCGGCCCAGCGTCGTCACCGCGCTCTGCGAGGCGCTGGAGGCCGGGGCGCACCCGGTCGTCAACGAATTCGGCTCGGTCGGCACCGGCGACATCGCGGCCCTTGCCCAGGCCGGCCTCGCCCTCGCCGGGGAACACCCCTGGCAGGGCCCCGGCGCCGCCCCCGAGCCCCAGCCGCTCGACAACAACGACGCCCTCGCCCTGATCAGCAGCAACGCCCTCACCCTCGGACAGGCCACACTCGCCCTCGACGAGCTGCGCCGCCTGGTCACCGCCACCCAGGTCGTTGCCGCGCTCTCCCTGCTCGCCGTCGACGGCTCGTACGAGGCCTACGCGGAACCGGTCCACGCGGCCCGCCCCCACCCCGGTTCCTACGATGTCGCGGCCCGGATGCGGGAGCTGCTCGGCGTCCCGGAGCGCCCCGGACCACCGCTCGGCCGGATCCAGGACCCGTACGGTTTCCGCTGCCTGCCGCAGATCCACGGGCCCGCACAGGACGCCGCCGACGCCCTCGAACGGGTTCTCGCCGTCGAGATCAACGCCGCCGCCGAGAATCCGCTCATCTGCCCGGACGCCGGTGCCAACGACAGCCCGGCCGCCTACCACCACGGCGGCTTCTACCTGGCCCAGCTCGCCCTGGCACTCGACCACTTCAGGCTCGCCGTGACCCAGGTCGCCCGGCTCTCCACCTCCCGGCTCTCGGCGCTCAACGAGCCGGCCCTCACCCGTCTGCGGCCCTTCCTCGCGGACGGCGAACCGGCCTCGTCCGGCGTGATGATCCTGGAGTACGCGGCCGGGGCAGCCCTCGGAGATCTGCGCACCTACTCCGCCCCCGCATCGCTCGGCCATGCCGTCCTGTCCCGCGGTGTCGAGGAGCAGGCCAGCTTCGCCTCGCTCGCCGCCCGTCAGACGTTGCGGGCCTGCGGCGCGTACCGGCACGTCGTGGGCTGCGAACTGGTCGCCGCCGTAAGGGCGTTGCGCCAGCGGGATCTGCGTCCCGATCCGGATCTTCCGGTGGGCCGTGCCTTCGCGCTCGCCGATTCCTGTCTCAACGACGACCTCGCGGACCGGCCGCTCACCGATGATGTAAAAGTCGCGGCCGGGGAGCTGATCGACCAGTACACAGGACTTTGGAGGGGGACGGTATGAGCGAGAGCAGCCCTGCCGCACGACTGCAGCAGCTCTTCGAGGGGCACCGGCTGACGCCGACGCAACGGCGCATCGCGCACTCCATGGTGCGCAGGGCCGCCGAGGTGCCGTTCCTGTCGAGTGTCGAGCTGGCCGAGCTGGCCGGGGTCAGTCAGCCGTCCGTCACCCGGTTCGCCGTCGCCCTCGGGTTCGACGGGTATCCGGCGCTGCGGAGGTATCTGCGGGATGTCGCGCCGGGGCCCGCCGAGCCGGGTGAGGGGGTGGGCGAACGTACGTACAACGAGTACCAGCAGGCCGTTCTCGGCGAGATCGAGAATCTGCAGCACCTCGCCGAGCTGCTTGCCGACCCCGGGCCGGTCGAGCGGGCGGGGCGGCTGCTCGCCGCCTCCCGGCCGCTCCCCGTGCTCGGACTGCGCGCGGCATCGTCGCAGGCGCGCGGGTTCGGGTACTTCGCGGCCAAGGTCCATCCCGATGTCCGGGTGCTCGACGAGGGCGGCAGCATGCTGCACGACCGGATCGACGCCGCGCGGCGGGCGGGCGCCACCGCTCTGATCTGCTTCGCGCTGCCCCGGCATCCCAAGGAGGTCGTGGACGCCCTCGCGTACGCCCAGGAACAAGGGCTGGCCGTGGTGTCGGTCGCCGATTCGCCGTTCGCTCCGGTGGCCAAGCACAGTGACCTGCTGATCCCGGCAGCCGTCGGCACCGGGCTCGCCTTCGACACCGCGTGCGCGCCCATGCTGCTGGGCCGGGTGCTGCTGGAGGCGATGTGCGACGACCTGCCCGATGCGCAGGCGCGGTTGGAGGAGTTCGACGCGAGGGCTGCGGCGCGGGGGCTGTTCGTCGAGTGAGCCGCCCCACCACCCTCGACGATTCTCAGGCGTCGCTCATCTACGGCTATTAACCTCCGGGCCCAGAAGGATCAGAGGAGCTGCCGGAAGGGGCACGGACGTGGGGCGCGAAGCGCAGTCGTTGGCGAGGGTGGCCGTGATCGTACGGGCCGGAGCGGCACCGCTGTGGTGGCCGGGACTGCTCGCCGCGGCGATCGGCGCACTGGTGCCGGGGCTCACCGGACGCCGGATCGGGCTGCTGGCCGGAGCGGCGCTGTTCCTGATCACCGCGGCCGTGGTGGCGCTCGTACGCAGCCGGCGGTACGCGGAACTGGCCAGGGGCGCCACCCGCGCCGGGCGGTCCGACTTTCTCCAGGACCGGGCCGTGACCGTACGCAACTGGCGGCGCGGGCACCGGTGGTGGCTGCTCGGGGCGTTCCTCGTAGCGGTGGCGAGCGCGTTCGCGCTGCCCGGGGCCGGCGGGCTGGTGCTCGCGGGCGCGGGGGCCGGGCTCTGGATCAAGGCCGTCAGGATCGGGCAGCGTGAGCGCCGGGACGACGCCCTGTACTGGGTGCGGACCGACTGGGCGGAGCGCGGGCGGCCCGCGGGCAAGCAGGTGAAGGGGTATCGGACGACCGGTCCGATGGCGGGTGACGCCGCGCCCGGCGGGGCACGGCGCCTGCGCTGAGGCCGCCGGGTCAGACCTCCAGCTCGGCCTCGATCCGCTTCAGCTGGTGGCGGGCCATCGCCAGGTTGGCGCGGCCCGAGTCCAGCACCAGGTACAGGAACAGGCCGTTGCTTCCGCGGGCCTTGAGCAGCCGGATCAGGTGGTACTGGGTGCCGAGCGTGATCAGGATGTCCTCGATCTCGTCCTGGAGGCCGAGGTGTTCCATGGTGCGGAGCTTGGAGCGTACGACATCGGTGTTGCCCGCGGCCGCGACCTCCAGATTGAAGTCCTTGCCGCCGCCGACGGTGCCCAGCGCCATTCCGCTGGTGTAGTCGACGAGGGCGGCACCGAGGGTGCCCTCGATGGACGTCATCGCTTCCTTCAATGACGCTTCGGTGTTCGCCATGAGTGCTCGTTTCCTCTCCTGGTGGCCGGCCGAGGTGACCGGATCCGTCGGTTGTTTACGGGGCATGTGGTGTTACGTGCGGTGCGGCAGCGGTCCGGGCTGCGAGGGGTGCTGCTCGGGGGCGCGGGCCGGGGGCGCCGGGTGTGCGGCGCGTTCCAGTGCGGTGTCGACCAGTTCACCGATGCGGGTGCCGGCCCGGCGGCCCTCCAGATGGAGCCTGCCGACGTTGATCCGGTCCTCGGCCAGCAGCGTGAGGACGGCCGAGGAGCCTGCGGCGTAGGTCGCGATGTAGCCGGTCTCGCCCCGTACGAGAAGTTCACGGAAGCCGCCCCGGCCGGTCGCCTCCGCCATCCGGATCGCGACGCCGAGCCCGGCCGCGGTCAGCGCGGCGACGCCCTCCGCCTCCACGCCCGGGGTGTCATGGGCCAGGACGAGACCGTCGGTGCTGGCCGCCAGAGCGCCGGAGAGGAGTGGGACCCGGGCCCGTAACCGCTGGAGCTCGGCCAGGACATCCTGCGCTTCGGCCTCGGGCACCATCAACTGTCTCCTTCCGGCACGCTGTCTGAGCGCGCGTATCACAGGGCCTCCAATGCGTCTCGGAGCCGGCGCAGCAGCGCAACGTCGGAGTCGGCCGTGACCTCGGGGAGCGCGATCCGGCCGGAGTCGGCCGCGGCCGGCGACTCCCTTGCCGCTTCGACCAGTCCGGCCGCGGCCAGGCGCCGCAGATCGACCAGGACGTGGAACGCCGGCCTGCCCAGCTCCTGGGCGATGTCCGATGCGGTACGCGCCCCGTCCACGAGATCGAGCACGCGGCGCCGGCCGGGCGGGACGGGTGCGTCGACCCGATGGGCCGTCCGTACGAGCGGTGCGCTGTCGGTCACCGCGTCGGGCCAGATCCGCTCCAGCAGCTCCCGGCGCCGGAGCGTCTCGCGCTGCACGGCATCGACGGGGACGGGGCGGACGGGGCCGATCCAGTGGGAGACCCCGTAGCGGAAGCGGGCCGGGGTCCGGGTGGGGGCGAGCGCGAAGAACGCCGCGTCGTACAGCGCGCCCAGGTGGCACAGCTCCAGCGCCCCGCCGGGCACCCGCCCGCTGTCCACCAGATAGCGGCCGACCCGCTGCCCGGCGCCCGCCCTGGCGACCGCCTCCCACCAGCCGTCGCGGTGCAGGGCGCCGCCCGTGGTGAGCAGGACGTCGATGCCGGGCGTCGCCGGGCTCTCGGCGTGCACCACCTGGCCCTCTGCGAGATAGAGGGTGCCGCGGTCGCGCATCAGGGCGCCGGTGGCGCGTTCGGCGGCGAGGCGCTGCAGCATGGGCGAGAGGGCCGTGACCGGGGCGGGGGCGGTCGTTCTCATGCCAGGACCAGCCGCTCGGCCATCTCGCCCAGCCGTATCCGGGCGAGGGCCAGATTGCCTTCCGAGCGGTCGAGCCAGAGATGGACGAAGACGCTGCTGTCGAAGGCCGTCTCGACGAAGCGGAGGACGTGGTACCCGGCGCGGGTGGTGACGATGACGTCCTCCACCGGGGGCGGCGCTCCCGTAACGGCCTTTTCCGGTAACTCGGCTGACGGTCCGATGGCCTCCACCGCGAAGGCGGGCTGCTCGGCCGCCATTCTCGCGACCTCGGCCGTCTCCGCGGCGGTGGCCTCGTGGTCGCCGTTCGGCGATTCGCCGATGGTGCCGAGGGCGAGGCCGCTCGTCCAGTCGACCACCGCGGCGCCGCGGGCGCCGGGCAGCCTCATGACTTCGAGCAGGCACTCGTCGATTCCGGGCACGCGCACTCCCCTCCCGACGTGGCGTACGGCTGTGACCCCGAGGCTACGCAACGTGCTCGTCCCAGGTAGGGGTTCTGGCATTTTCCATAGGTACATGCGCAAGGGATCTTCGAAGTGCGCGCCGGAGCTGCGTCGGGGCGCCCTGTGCGCGGGGCGGTCCGGTGCTGTTCGTCCAAGCATCGGCGCGGGGCTGTTGACTACGAGTATTCAGACCAGCAGGATGTGAATAGAAGATTTACAAGTTGCGAGGAGGCATTGCCATGTCAGGACCCCGCCCCGTACGGGCACCGCGCGGTACGGAACTGAGCACCCTGGGATGGCAGCAGGAGGCCGCCCTGCGCATGCTGCAGAACAACCTCGACCCCGAGGTCGCCGAACACCCCGACAAGCTCGTCGTCTACGGCGGCACCGGCAAGGCGGCCCGGGACTGGCGCTCGTTCGACGCGATGGTGCGCACGCTCCAGACGCTCAAGCAGGACGAGACGATGCTCGTCCAGTCCGGGCGCCCGGTCGGCGTCATGCAGACGCACGAGTGGGCGCCGCGCGTACTGATCGCCAACTCCAACCTGGTGGGCGACTGGGCGAACTGGGAGGAGTTCCGCCGCCTGGAGGCGCTCGGGCTCACCATGTACGGCCAGATGACCGCCGGATCGTGGATCTACATCGGTACGCAGGGCATCCTGCAGGGCACGTACGAGACGTTCGCCGCCGTCGCGGCCAAGAAGTTCAACGGGACGCTGGCCGGCACGATCACCCTGACCGCCGGACTCGGCGGCATGGGCGGCGCCCAGCCGCTCGCGGTGACCATGAACGACGGCGTCGCGATCTGTATCGACTGCGACCCGCGCGCCATCGAGCGCCGCATCGAGCACCGCTACCTGGATGTGCGCGCCGACTCCCTGGAGCACGCGCTCCAGCTGGCCACCGAGGCCCGGGACGCCCGCAAGCCGCTCTCCATCGGTCTGCTGGGCAACGCGGCGGAGCTGCTGCCGCGGATGCTCGCCGAGGGTGCGCCGATCGACATCGTCACCGACCAGACCAGCGCGCACGACCCGCTCGCGTACCTCCCGCTCGGTGTCGACTTCGACGACATGGCCTCGTACGCCGCCGAGAAGCCCGCCGACTTCACGCAGCGCGCGCGGGAGTCGATGGCCAAGCACGTCGAGGCGATGGTCGGCTTCATGGACGCCGGGGCCGAGGTCTTCGACTACGGCAACTCGATCCGCGGTGAGGCCCAACTCGTCGGCTATGACCGGGCGTTCGACTTCCCGGGCTTCGTTCCCGCCTACATCCGGCCGCTCTTCTGCGAAGGCAAGGGGCCGTTCCGCTGGGCCGCGCTGTCCGGTGAGGCGTCCGACATCCACAAGACCGACAAGGCGATGCTCGAACTCTTCCCGGAGAACGAGTCGCTGCACCGCTGGATCAAGATGGCCGGCGAGCGCGTCCACTTCCAGGGACTGCCCGCCCGGATCTGCTGGCTTGGTTACGGCGAGCGCGACCGGGCCGGCGAGCGGTTCAACGACATGGTGGCTTCCGGCGAGCTGGCCGCTCCGCTGGCCATCGGGCGCGACCACCTGGACTGCGGCTCCGTGGCCTCCCCGTACCGGGAGACCGAGGCCATGCTCGACGGGTCCGACGCGATCGCCGACTGGCCGCTGCTGAACGCCATGGTCAATGTGGCGTCGGGGGCCTCCTGGGTCTCCATCCACCACGGCGGCGGCGTCGGCATGGGGCGCTCCATCCACGCCGGGCAGGTGACCGTCGCCGACGGTACGAAGCTGGCGGGCGAGAAGATCCGCCGGGTGCTCACCAACGACCCGGGCATGGGCGTCATCCGGCATGTCGACGCCGGGTACGACATCGCGGAGTCCGTCGCCGCGGACAAGGGCGTGCGCGTGCCGATGACGGAGGGGCAGTGACCCGGGAGGACGGCGGTGGGGCAGTGACCCGGGAAAGGGGCGGAGCCGGGAACGGCGCACCGTCGTTCCAGGCCATGTGGCGCGAACTCCTGCCGGTCGGCCTGCACCAGGACAGCGGCGGCTACCGCCGCTACGCCTGGACCGGGGCCGATGCCGACTGCCGCGCCTGGTTCCGGGCGCAGGCCGAGGCGCGCGGGCTCACCTACGAGGTCGACCGGAACGGCAATCAGTGGGCCTGGCTCGGTGACCCCCTCGCCGGGGATGCCGTCGTCACCGGATCGCATCTCGACTCCGTACCGGACGGCGGCGCCTTCGACGGGCCGCTCGGTGTGATCTCCTCCTTCGCCGCGCTGGACGAACTTCGCCGCAGGGGAGCGGAGTTCACCCGGCCGCTGGCCATCAGCAACTTCGGCGACGAGGAGGGAGCCCGTTTCGGGCTCGCCTGTGTGGGCTCCCGGCTCGCCGCCGGACAGCTGACCGCCGAGGCGGCGCACCGGCTCCGCGACGGTGACGGCATCACCCTGCCGCAGGCCATGGAGGCGGCCGGATACGACCCCGACGCCATCGGCCCGGACCCCGAACGGCTCGCCCGTATCGGTGCGTTCGTCGAGCTCCATGTCGAGCAGGGGCGCGCCCTCGACCTCACCGGCGACCCGGTCGGCATCGCCTCCGCGATCTGGCCGCACGGGCGCTGGAGGTTCGACTTCCGGGGCGAGGCCAACCACGCGGGCACCACCCGGCTGGCCGACCGGCGCGACCCGATGCTCACGTACGCCGAGACCGTGCTGGCCGCCCGCCGCGAGGCGGAGCTCGCCGGAGCCGTCGCCACCTTCGGCAAGATCAGCGTCGAACCGAACGGTGTCAACGCCATCCCCTCCCTCGTCCGCGGCTGGCTCGACTCCCGCGCCGCCGACCAGGACCGCCTCGACGCCGTGGTCGGCGGCATCGAGCGGGCCGCCCGGGAACACGCCGAGCGGGCCGGGATCGACCTCGATGTCGTACGGGAGTCCTTCACGCCCGTCGTGGAGTTCGAGCACGCCCTGCGCGACGAGCTCGGCAAGATCCTGACGGGCCGGGGCGACGCCGACCGCGCCGTACCCGTCCTCGGTACCGGCGCCGGACACGACGCGGGTATTTTGTCCGCTTCGGTCCCTACCGCCATGCTGTTCGTACGGAACCCCACCGGGATCTCGCACTCGCCGGCCGAACACGCCGCCGAGGACGACTGCGTGGCCGGGGTGATCGCTCTCGCCGATGTACTGGAAGGTCTCGCGTGCAGCTGACAACGGAGCCGACGGGCAGGCCCGTCACCGTGACGTACTGGTTGTCCCACGCCTGGCTCGGCACCCATGTCGAGCCGGGCGTCGCCCTGGACGTGTCCGGCGGACTCATCGCGGGCGTCCGTACCGGCGTCGCCACCCCGCCGCCGGGCGCCACCGTGCTGCGCGGGCTCACCCTTCCCGGGCTCGCCAACACCCACTCGCACGCCTTCCACCGCGCCCTGCGCTCCACCGTCCAGGTCGGCTCCGGCACCTTCTGGACCTGGCGCGAGACCATGTATCAGATCGCCTCCCGGCTCACCCCCGATTCGTACTACGACCTCGCCCGTGCCGTGTACGCCGAGATGGCCCTGGCCGGCATCACCGCGGTCGGCGAATTCCACTATCTGCACCACGCGCCGGGCGGCACCCCGTACAGCAACCCGAACGCGATGGGCGAGGCGCTGATCGCGGCGGCGGGCGAGGCCGGTATCCGGATCACGCTGCTGGACACCGCCTATCTCTCCGCCGGATTCGGCCGGCGCCCCACCCAGTACCAGGAGCCCGACCCGCATCAGCTGCGCTTCTCCGACACCACCGCGGATGCCTGGGCCGAACGCGCCTCCCTCCTCAAGGGCGGCGACCACGCCCTGATCGGCGCGGCCATCCACTCCGTACGCGCCGTCCCCGCCGCACAGCTCGCCACCGTGGCCGCCTGGGCCGAGGAGCGGCAGGCCCCGCTCCATGTCCACCTCTCCGAGCAGACCGCGGAGAACGACGCCTGCCTTGCCGCCCACGGCTGCACGCCCACCCGGCTCCTCGCCGACCACGGGGTCCTCGGCCCGCGCACCACCGGCATCCACAACACCCACCTCACCGGCGAGGACATCGCGCTCCTCGGCTCCTCGGCGACCGGCACCTGCATGTGCCCCACCACGGAACGCGACCTCGCGGACGGAATCGGTCCCGCCGTCGCCCTCCAGCGCGCCGGCTCGCCGCTCTCCCTCGGCAGCGACAGTCACGCCGTGATCGACCTCTTCGAAGAGGCCAGGGCGATGGAGCTCAACGAACGCCTGCGCACCCGGGTGCGCGGTCACTGGACGGCGGCCGCGCTGCTGCGCGCCGCGACCGTCGACGGACATGCCGCGCTCGGCCGGCCCCGGGCGGGCACCCTCGAACCCGGTGCACCCGCCGATCTGGCGACCGTCGCCCTGGATTCCGTCAGAACAGCGGGACCGGTGCCCCGGCTTGCTGCCGAAGCAGCCGTATTCGCCGCCTCCGCAGCTGATGTGCGGCACACGGTCGTGGCAGGCCGGCACATCGTCCGCGACGGGCAGCACACGCTGGTCGAGGACGTCCCCGCAGCGCTCGCCTCGGCCATCGGCGCACTGCACCGCTGAGCGCACCGACCCGGAGACCGTCGATCCGGAGACCACCGTGCGGGGCGCCCTGACCGGCGCCCCGCAAGCCCGACGACAGGCCGCCCCGCAAGCCGATACACAAGGAGAGCAGTCTCCCGATGACGACGACCGCCATCACCAACATCGCCAGTCTGGTCACCAACGACCCCTCCCTCCGCGCGGATTCCCCCCTGGGTCTGATCCAGGACGCGGCCGTCGTCATCGAGGGCGACCGGGTCGTCTGGACCGGTGAGTCAAGCAAAGCACCCGCCACTGACAACGCCGTCGACGCGGGCGGCCGGGCGGCGATCCCCGGCTTCGTCGACTCCCACTCCCACCTCCTGTTCGCGGGCGACCGCACCGAGGAGTTCAACGCCCGGATGTCCGGCCGCCCCTACAGCGCGGGCGGCATCCGGACCACGGTCGCCGCCACCCGCGCCGCCACCGACGACGAACTCTCCGCCAACGTCGCCCGCTACCTCGCCGAGGCGCTGCGCCAGGGCACCACCACCTTCGAGACCAAGTCCGGCTACGGCCTCACCGTCGAGGACGAGGCCCGCGCCCTGCGCATCGCGGCCCGGCACACCGAAGAGGTCACCTACCTCGGCGCCCACATCGTCTCCCCGGACTACGCCGACGACCCGGCCGGCTACGTCGGCCTGGTCACCGGAGCGATGCTCGACGCCTGTGCCCCGTACGCCCGTTGGGTCGACGTCTTCTGCGAGAAGGGCGCCTTCGACGGCGACCAGGCCCGCGCGATCCTGACCGCGGGCATGGCGAAGGGCCTGCACCCCCGCGTCCACGCCAACCAGCTCAGCTACGGTCCCGGCGTCCAGCTCGCCGTCGAGCTCGACGCCGCGTCCGCCGACCACTGCACCCACCTCACGGACGCGGACGTCGATGCCCTGGCCCAGGGCAACACCGTCGCCACCCTGCTCCCCGGCGCCGAGTTCTCCACCCGCGCCACCTGGCCGGACGCCCGCCGCATCCTCGACGCGGGCGCCACCGTCGCGCTCTCCACCGACTGCAACCCGGGCTCGTCGTTCACGTCGTCCATGCCCTTCTGTATCGCCCTCGCCGTACGCGACATGGGCATGACCCCGGACGAAGCCCTCTGGTCCGCCACCGCGGGCGGCGCGGCGGCCCTGCGCCGTACGGACATCGGCCGCATCGCCCCCGGCGCCCGCGCCGACCTGGTCCTCCTCGACGCGCCCAGCCACGTCCACCTCGCCTACCGGCCCGGCGTTCCGCTGGTCCACGCGGTCTGGCAGCACGGCCGACGCGTCGTCTGATCCCTGGTCACTACGGCCGGGAACCCGTGATGCGGCGCCCGTGACACGGTGCCTGTGACGCGGCGCCCGTGACACGGTGCCTGTGACGCGGCGCCCGTGACACGGTGCCTGTGACGCGGCGCCCATGACACGGTGCCCGTGACGCGGCGTCAAACATGCGGAAGGACCCGCCCTTTACCGGGCGGGTCCTTCCGCAAGGGGCTCGCGGTGCGCCGCGCAGGTGTTCCACGGGCACGCGACGGTCCCGTTCACTCCTCCAGCGTCAGGCCCCTCCGGAGCTTGACCAGCGTGCGGGAGAGCAGCCGCGACACATGCATCTGGGAGATGCCCAGCTCCTCACCGATCTCCGACTGCGTCATGTTGGCGACGAACCGGAGCGAGAGGATCGTGCGGTCGCGGCGCGGCAGTGAGGCGATCAGCGGCTTCAGGGACTCGACGTACTCAATGCCCTCGAGTCCGTGGTCCTCGTAGCCGATACGGTCCGCCAGCGCGCTTTCGTGCTCGTCCTCCTCGGGCTTGGCGTCCAGCGAGCTCGCGGTGTACGCGTTGCTCGCGGCCATGCCCTCGACGACCTCGTCATTGGTGATGCCGAGGCGGTCGGCGAGCTCGCCCACGGTGGGTGAACGGTCCAGCTTCTGGGCGAGCTCGTCGCCCGCCTTGGCCAGGTCGAGCCGCAGCTCCTGCAGTCGGCGCGGGACGCGCACGGACCAGCTGGTGTCGCGGAAGAAGCGCTTGATCTCACCGACGATGGTCGGCATCGCGAACGTCGGGAACTCGACGCCCCGGCTGAGCTCGAAGCGGTCGATCGCCTTGATCAGGCCGATGGTGCCGACCTGGATGATGTCCTCCATCGGTTCGCTGCGGGAGCGGAACCGGGAGGCGGCGAACTTGACCAGGGCCAGGTTCAGTTCGACGAGCGTATTGCGGACGTACGAGTACTCGTGGGTGCCCTCTTCGAGGGATTCGAGCCGCCCGAAGAGCGTCTTCGACAGGGCCCTGGCATCCAGCGGCCCCACCTCGTTGTAGGGCGGGATCTCGGGAAGTCCTTCGAGACCGTCGGTGATGCCGTAATCATCGACGCCGATGACGTCGGTGCTGCTGCTGCGCGTGCCGTCTCCGGCGTTCGCGGCAGGGGAGTCTGAGTGGGTCAGTCCCTGAGGACATGCTGACGTCGCATCGTGGGTACGCGGTCCGTCGAGCCGGGGTGACATGGTCGCCTCCATCGTTCTCGGCATATGGCTGCCGATGCCCATACGTGTTTCCTGCGGTGAAGCGGCGCCTCCAAAGCCGGCCGTGTTTTGGGTGTCCCCCTACCCTTACCCGGTCCGGACGGGCAGTTACAAGCTCTAATTGTGGCTATTTGTCCTGTTTGTTGAGGTCTTCGGGTACCACGTGGCGTACGGAACGCGTACTGTTTCAAGAACGTCAGCGACGGCTACATCGAATCTGCGCACGCTAAGACGCAGACAGTGACGCAGGCAGTGACGACGGCGAAGAGGGACGGGCATGGACCGCGGGACGGTCGGCAGTGCGAACCGGGGTCGACTTCATGTCGAGACCCGTACCGAGGGGCGCAGCGAGGTCGTGACGCCGGTGGGTGAGCTGGATCACCACACGGCGGATCTGCTGCGGGAACCCCTGGAGAGCGCGGTCGAGCAAGGGCGAGTGCGCCTGGTGGTCGACTGCTCGCGACTCGAATTCTGTGATTCCACCGGGCTCAATGTGCTGCTCGGTGCCCGCCTCAAGGCGGAGGCGGCCGGGGGAGGGGTCCATTTGGCCGGAATGCTGCCGGTGGTGGCGCGGGTCTTCGAGATCACCGGGGCCGAGGCGGTCTTCACCGTCCACGACTCCCTCGAAGCGGCCCTGGATACGTGATCGTGGCGCGTTTCGCGGCCCCGGGTGCCTCATGTGTTGCCCGTGTCACGCGATCCGCGTAGATGAAGTGGGTGTTGTCACGATTCGGCCGGGCAGAAGACATCCGGCGGAGCCGTGGGCGCCCCGCGCACTCTGTATCTGTACTTGTAACTGTTCAATGGCGACATGGTGAATCGGTGAGGTGAAGCGCTGATGAGCACCACCCGGCAGCATCCGCCGGGCGACCGCGGCCGCGAGCCGGAGGACGCCGGCGTGGGCGCACGCGCGGACGCGGGCGCCGGTGCGGCCTCCCCCGAGCCGGCCGAGCGGCAGTGGCGCACGTTGTCGCTGAGGGGAGTCGCCGGCATCGTGCCGACGGCCCGCGACTTCGCCCGCCAGGCGCTTCACGACTGGGGCTGGCTCCCCGCCACGAGCGCCGACGGACGGGCCGCAGCCGAGGACGTCCTGCTGGTCGTCTCCGAGCTGGTCACCAACGCCTGTCTGCACGCGGACGGCCCCGAGGAACTGCGTATCGCCTGCACGGCGAAGGTGCTCCGGGTGGAGGTCGTCGACTCGGGTGCGGGACAGCCCGCGCCGCGCACCCCGCACCGGGCCGGCCGGCCCGGTGGGCACGGCATGTTCATCGTGCAGCGACTCTGTTTGGACTGGGGCGTCCTGCGGGTGGCGGGCCGAGCAGGCAAGACCGTCTGGGCGGAACTGGCGGCCCCCGCGTAGTCCCTCGTTCGGGACATGGGGCGCACGGCCCCGCATTTGCACCTTTGAAGAGCGCGCCGGATCGGCGCGCTCTTTGTCTTCCCTCCACAAGGCCCCAGGCGTACCTTGAGCGCCCGATCTGATGTGTCGTCAGTAACTTGCGTCGGTGAGAGCCGGCGCGCGGCGACTTCCGGCATGAGGGGAACTCAAGGTGTCCTACCAGAAGCGAACAGCTCTCGCGCTGGCGTCCGCGCTGGCGGGCACGGTGGTGCTGATGGCCGCGCCCGCCGCCCACGCCACGGTCGTGGACGTCGACTATCAGTGCAAGACCCCGATCGGGGACAAGAGTGCCGTGTCTCCCATCGACATCAAGAGCGTCAAGAGCGGCGGCGGCTACAAGCTCACGATGTCTTTCCAGAAGGGCGTCTCGTCCAGCCCCGTCGAACTGGGCAAGGGTGCGATGAACCCCAGCGCGGTCATCAAGGTGGGGGGCGCCGACCCGGGCCAGGTCCAGGTCTCCGGCGCGCCGAACTCCGCGGCCATACCCGCCAACACCCCCATCAAGATCAGTGACCTGTCGGGTACGTACACCCCGAAGAAGAGCGGCAAGGTCGACTTCACCGCCGGTGTGCTGACCATCAAGGCGCTCGGCACGACCACGACCTGCACCCCCTCCAACAACCCGGGGCCATCGCTCCAGCTCGATGTGACGGCCGCGGGCAACGCACAGAGCACCCCGGACAACGGCGGGCAGCTGCCGAAGACCGGTCCGCTCGACTCGGCCGTGGCGCTCGGCACGCTCGGCGGCACGGTGCTGCTGACCGGTGCGGCCGGGGTGCTCTGGCTGACCAGGCGCGGGCAGGGAGCCGTGGGCCGATAGGGCGTTTCCTCCGGACCGGGCCGCATCCGGAAGAAACACCCGGCCCACGATTCCGCCGGATCCGCAAGAAAGGCCGCGTCCCACGATCCCGCCGCCGTCACGCACCAGGGAGCCGCCCATGCCGTCGTCGACCGGCCACGCCGCCCGACTCGCCCTCGCCGTACTGCTGTTCACCTTGGCCATGACCCCGGTGGCCGGTGCCGCGGCCCGGACGCCGACGCCCGCGAGCACCACGTCGTGGACGGCGCAGCCCGTGGTGAGCGGTTTCGGCACGGACGGCGGCAGACCGTACTTCTACCTGGAGGGCGCGCCCGGCACCGTCCTCCAGGACCGGCTCTCCGTCACCAACTCCGGCAGGGCCCCGGTCACCGTGCGGCTGCGCGGCGCCGATGCGTACAACGCCGAGGACGGCGGCTTCGCGGTACGCGGCGGCAAGGGCTCCACCGGGACCGGCGCCTGGCTGCGTACGGCCGCCGCCGAAGTGACCGTGCCGGCCCGCACCCGCGCCGATGTGCCGTTCTCCGTCACGGTGCCCATGACCGCGACGCCCGGCGACCACCCCGGCGCCATCGTCGTGCAGAGCGGCGACCGCTCGGTGGGCGTACGAGTCCAACTGCGGGTCGGCGGGCCGACGCTGGCCGCGCTCACCGTCGAGGACGTCACCGTGTCCGGGCGGACCATCCACTACACGCTGGTCAACCGCGGCAACGCGGTCCTGACCCCGCGCCTTGCCGTCGCCGCCGACGGGGTGTTCGGGACGCTGCTGCGGCGCGAGGCCCGGACGCTGCCGGTGGAACTGCTGCCCGGACAGCGCGTCAGGCTCAGTGAACCCTGGCGGGACGCCCCGGCCCTCGACTCGGTGACCGTACGGCTGCGCGTCACGGCGGCGGGCGGCGCGCACAGCGAGGCGACGGCCCGTGCGGTCTTCGTCCCGTGGGCGCCGGTGACCGGCGGCGCGCTGCTGCTCCTGGCCGCCGTTGCCGCGGGCGCGTACGCGTACCGGCTCCGGCGCTCACGCAGACGGCCGGCGGGCGATGGCGACGGCGGCTGGTCCGGACCGTCCTCGGGAGATCAACAGCACTTCGGAAGAAGGCACTTGGTGAAGGCGGGAGCGGAATCGTGACTGGACAGGCCGGACCGGCATCACACTGGAGCGGCAGCCACCGGTGGGCGGCCGCGCTGCTCGGCGCACTGCTGCCCGCCCTGCTGATGCTCTCCGCGACCGGCGCCGACGCGACGGGCACGAGGGCCGCGGACGCCAAGCCCGTGGTCACCCTCTCCAAGCAGCAGGCCGGCAAGGGCGGTGAGATCACCGCCAAGGGCAGCGGATGGCGCCCGGACACGCTGCTGATGTTGCTGGTCTGCGGACAGTCCACGCCGGACCGCGGTGTGATCGGCGGCACCAACTCCTGCGCCAACGCCGAGGGCCGGGCCGTCACCACCGGCACCAAGGGCGACTTCAGCAAGAAGATGCCGGTTGCCGAGCCGCCCGCACCCTGCCCCTGCGTGGTGCATGTCGCCACCGTCACCGGGGAACAGGCCACCGCCGACGCCGTGTTCGCCGTCGCCGGCCACCCGGTGGCCGCGCTGCCGAAGGAGACCGAGGGCGGCAGGCTCGCGGTGCTGGCCACCACCCGGCTGGAGGGCGACAGCGGAATCCTCACCTGGTTCGGCGCCCCGCCCTCCCGGCAGCTGGTCTTCACCGTGGGCAACCTCGGCTCCGCTCCCGTCAAGGACCCGGTCTTCCAGGTCGGCACCGCGCACGGCGTCTTCGCCCCGCAGTGGGAGGAGCGGCAGTGGCGCGGCACCATCGAGTCCGGCCGCAAGGCGCAGATCAAGCTGCCGGTCGAACTGACGGCGGGCGCCCACGGCGACTACCAGGTCTCGCTGAAGTACGGCAGCAAGGTGCTGGCCGAACAGCCGTGGGGGGTCGGCCGCCCCTGGGGCGTCACGCTCTTCTGGATCCTGCTGTGCGTCGTCGTACCGGCCGCGGTGTTCCGGATCGGCATGACGATCGTCGACAAGGTACGGCCCCGCACCTCGCGCACCCCGGTCCGCGCCGGGCGCCACCGCCACCCACAACTGGCCGATGTGACCGCCAGGCTTCCGAAGCTGCGCCGCGCACCGGCGCCCGCCGAGAGCCCCACGGCTCCGCCCACGACCACGGCCGCGCTGCCGTGGTTCACACCTGATTCCGCACCGTCAGAGAACAGACCGACGACGAAGGGACATTCGTGAGTACGCAACGCAGGACGGTCGCGGCGGGAGTCGCGATGATGCTCGGCGGCGCGGGCATGCTGCTGGCCGCGAGCCCGGCGCAGGCCGCCGACATCTCGTACAAGACGGAGTGCATTCCCCCGCCCATCTCCGGACTGCCTCCCGTGCAGGGCACCACCAAGGTGCAGCTGACCGCGCCGGCCGAGGCGAAGGTCGGGGACAGCGTCGAGGTGGTGTGGAAGACGGTCGAGGCCGCTTCCAGGAACCCCGACGTCCTCGACCTGGAGAAGGACACGGTCAAGCCGACCGGCACCATCAAGGTGGGCGGCGCGGCCACGGGCACCCTGCAGATGGAAGGGCCGCGGCAGAACCCGCCGATCCCCAAGAACAGCGCCATGGTGCTGCCCGACATGAAGGGCACGCTCAAGCTGGAGAAGGCCGGTGAGATCACGCTGACACCGGACGCGTACAACATCAACGTCTCCAAGCCGATCTCCACGGACACCAAGTGCACCCCGAAGGAGACGGTGCAGCCGGGCGCCACCATCAAGGTCACGGACGGCGGCGGATCCACGACCGGGGGTGGTACGACGAGCGGCTCCACCACCGGTTCCACCACCGCGGGCGGTACGACGACCGCGGGCGGTACGACCGCCGGTGGCACGGACTCCGGGGGCACGACCGCGGGCGGTACCGACGCGGGCGGCACCACCTCGGGCTCCGGCGGCGGCAGCGGCCAGACCGACTTCCCCGGCAAGGAGGTCTCGGTCAACTTCACCTGTACGTCCCCGGGACCGCCCGACATCGCCTCCAAGGTGACGATCAACGCCAAGAAGAGCGGCGGGAGTTACGCGCTCACGGTCAAGACGGCCAAGGGTGTGATGGACAGCCCCGCCGCGCTGCCCGCCGGTGCGCTCAAGCCGTCCATGGACGTCGTTATCGGCGGCGCCGACAAGGGCTCGGTGAAGGTCACCGGACCCGCCAACGCCGAACCGCTGGAGCAGGGCAAGCCGGTCGATCTGTCCGACATGACCGGCACCTACAAGCCGGGCGCGTCCGGGAAGTCCACGCTCAGCCCCGGCACCCTGACGATCGATGTCACCCTGGGCTCCTCGAAGATCAACATCCCCTGCAAGGTCAAGGGTTCGGTGACCCCGTCGCTGGAACTCGACACCACGGCTCAGCAGGGCGGAGCCACCGGTGGCACCACCACGGGCTCCACCGGCTCCACGGCCGGCGGCACGGACTCCGGCGGCGGACTGGCCGCCACCGGGGCCGAGGACAACGGCACCCTGCGCGCACTCGGCCTGGTCGCGGGGACGGCGATCCTGCTGGGCGGCGCCGTGTTCACCTTCACCCCGTGGCGCAGGCTGCGCGGCACCCGGTGAGCTGAGCTCCGTACGGATACACGCGTAGGGATGGACACATGCGAAGGGCCGCTGCGCCGACGTGTCGGTGCAGCGGCCCTTCGTACAGCCGGGTTCAGTGCGTCAGTGCACGTCGCCCATGAGCTGCTTGACCTTGCCGCGGTACATGAAGATCGCGACACCCGCGGCCACGGCGAGGGCGGCCTGCAGTGCGACCACGCCGGTGCCGTTGAGCTCCACACCCGCGATGGAGAGCAGACCCGTGGTGCAGTCACCGGCGGTGACGGCCAGGAACCAGACACCCATCATCTGGCTGGCGTACTTGGCCGGAGCCATCTTCGTGGTGACGGAGAGACCCACCGGGGACAGTGTCAGCTCGGCGACCGTCTGGACGAAGTAGATCGCGACCAGCCACATCGCGGCGGCCTTGTGGCCGTCGGTCGCGATCGTCAGCGGCATCAGGAAGAGGAAGAACGACGCACCGACCAGCACCAGGCCGGAGCTGAACTTCACGATGGTGCTGGGCTCCTTGCCGCGGCGGTTCAGCGACAGCCAGAAGGCGGCGAAGAGCGGCGCCAGCGCCATGATCAGGACCGGGTTGACCGACTGGTACCAGGAGACCGGGAAGTTCCAGCCGAGGACACTGTTTTCGGCCGAGGAGTCGGCGAAGATCGCGAGCGTCGAACCGCCCTGGTCGTAGATCATCCAGAAGATGGCGGCGGCGACGAAGAACCAGATGTAGCCGGACATCTTCGACTGCTCGGTGGCGCTGAGTTCCTTGTCGCGCTTGATGCGCGCCAGGACGACGACCGGAATGATCAGGCCCGCGACGGTGATGGGGACCAGGATCCAGTTGAGCGTGTAGACGCCGGTGACGACCGTGATGATGTAGAAGACGGCCGCGACGGCCAGCCAGATCATGCCCTTGCGCAGCGTGCTCGCCCGCTCGGCGGCGGACAGCGGCTTCGGGACGACGAGGCTGCGCTCGTTCAGGTGGCGGGTGCCCATCATGAACTGGGCGAGGCCCAGCCCCATGCCGACCGCGGCGAGCGCGAAGCCCAGGTGCCAGTTGACGTTCTCACCGACGGTGCCGATGATCAGCGGCGCCGCGAAGGCACCCGCGTTGATGCCCATGTAGAAGATCGTGAAGCCACCGTCGCGGCGCGGGTCGTCCGGGCCGTCGTAGAGGTGGCCGACCATCGTCGAGATGTTGGACTTCAGTAGACCGGAGCCGATGGCGACCAGTCCGAGACCGGCGAAGAAGGTGCCCTGCGAGGGCAGCGCCAGCGCCAGGTGGCCGATCATGATGATCGTACCGGCGACGGCGACGGTCTTGCGGGGACCCCAGACACGGTCGCCGAACCAGCCGCCGGGCATGGCGAGCAGGTAGACCAGCGACAGGTAGACCGAGTAGATCGCCGTGGCCGTGGCCGGGTTCATGTGAAGCCCGTTGGGGGCGATCAGGTAGAGGGGGAGCAGGGCCCTCATGCCGTAGTAGCTGAAACGCTCCCACATCTCGGTCATGAAGAGAGTGGCCAGGCCGCGGGGGTGGCCGAAGAAGGTCTTCTCGGAACCGGAAGTACTGGCCGAGTCCTTCGTCAGGCTGGACGCCATGGTCGATCCTTGCTTGCTCGGGACGCGACGCCTCGTGAGCGTTACGCGCCCGGTGGGGGGAGGCCGGCACCGGCACGGCCACGCCCCACCCCCACGCCTGACAGGGGATTCGTCCCGACCGCCGGACTCATCGAGGAGCCGGCTGAAGGAGACGGGGGACCGACCGCATCGGGATCCACGCCCGGTGCGCATCCTCGCGCTCCGGGCCCGGCCACAGGTCATTCACTGAATTCACGGCTGGCGGGTACCAGCCGGCAGAACAAAAGAGACCCTCGGCGCTAAAAGCTGCCCAAGGGTCCTTGAGTAGTGCTACAGGCGTCGAGCAACCATACGACACGACACAGCCGGATATGAATGGACTTGAGAGATGGATCACAGGTAGCGGTGGAGCCACACTCCCATATTCGAAGGTCCCTCTCCGTTTTCCTTGCGGACCCGCAGGGCTTTTCGATCACCTCACAGCACCCGCCCTGCGCGGACTACCATCACTCCATGACCCGTGTACTGCTCGCCGAGGACGACGCATCCATCTCGGAGCCGCTGGCCCGCGCCCTGCGTCGGGAGGGTTACGAGGTCGAGGTCCGCGAAGACGGTCCGACCGCTCTCGACGCCGGCCTCCAGGGCGGAATCGACCTGGTCGTACTCGACCTGGGCCTGCCCGGGATGGACGGCCTCGAAGTTGCCCGCAGGCTCCGTGCCGAAGGCCACACCGTGCCGATCCTGGTGCTGACCGCCCGCGCCGACGAGGTGGACACCGTCGTCGGCCTGGACGCGGGCGCCGACGACTACGTCACCAAGCCCTTCCGCCTGGCCGAATTGCTCGCCCGCGTCCGGGCCCTGTTGCGCCGCGGCGCCACCGAGCCCGCTCCGCAGCCCGCCACCCACGGCGTCAGGATCGACGTCGAGTCGCACCGGGCCTGGATGGGCGATGAGGAACTCCAGCTCACCGCCAAGGAGTTCGACCTGCTGCGGGTCCTGGTCCGCGACGCCGGCCGGGTCGTCACCCGTGACCAGCTGATGCGCGAGGTCTGGGACACCACCTGGTGGTCGTCGACCAAGACCCTCGACATGCACATCTCCTGGCTCCGCAAGAAGCTCGGCGACGACGCGGCCAACCCTCGCTACATCGCGACCGTACGGGGCGTCGGCTTCCGCTTCGAGAAGAGCTGACGTACAGAAGCACTCATGCGCCGCAGACTGATCAACTCCACGCTCGCCGTGGTGCTCGTGGTGATCGCCGTCTTCGGCGTCTCCCTCGTCATCGTCGAGAGCCGCACCATCAGCAACAGCGCCCAGGAGAGCGTCGACTCCGAGGCGCTGCGGCTGATCAGCGTCGTCGAGAGCCGGCTCCTGGGGGCGGAGCGGATCAACTCCACTCTGCTGGCCGGGCAGATCTCCAGCAAGCGCTACGCACTGGTCAAGATCCCCGGACGCGCCCCCCTCGAAGTCGGTACACGTCCCACCGGCAGGGTGATCACCAGCACCGCCGAGGGGGAGCAGGGCGAGCGCGTCACCGTCGAGGAGTCCAGCTCCGCCGTCACCCGTGAGGTCGGCCGCACCCTGATGATCATCGGTGCCGTGGCGCTGCTGGCCATCGTCTCGGCCGTGCTCCTCGCCGTACGCCAGGCAAACAAACTGACCTCGCCGCTGACCGACCTCGCCGAGACCGCCGAACGCCTGGGCTCCGGCGATCCGCGCCCGCGCCACAAGCGGTACGGAGTGCCGGAACTGGACCGGGTCGCCGACGTCCTGGACTCCTCCGCCGAACGGATCGCCCGGATGCTGACCGCGGAACGCCGGCTGGCCGCCGATGCCTCACACCAGCTCCGTACGCCGCTGACCGCGCTCTCCATGCGGATCGAGGAGATCTCGGTCACCGACGACCCGGACACGGTGAAGGAGGAGGCGAACATCGCCCTCACCCAGGTCGAGCGGCTCACCGACGTGGTGGAGCGGCTGCTGACCAACGCCCGCGATCCGCGTACCGGCTCCGCCGTCGTCTTCGACCTCGACGAGGTCGTCAAGCAGCAGATCGAGGAGTGGCGCCCGGCCTACCGGAGCGAGGGCCGTGCCATCGTCCGCTCCGGAAAGCAGGGGCTGCGGGCCGTCGGTACGCCGGGCGCGGTCGCCCAGGTACTGGCCGCACTGATCGAGAACTCACTGATGCACGGCGGCGGTACGGTCGCGCTGCGCACCCGGGTCACCGGCAATCAGGCGGTGATCGAGGTCACGGACGAGGGTCCGGGCGTGCCCCCCGACCTCGGCGCCAGGATCTTCGAGCGGACGATCAGCGGCCGCAACTCCACCGGCATCGGCCTCGCGGTGGCCAGGGACCTCGCGGAGGCGGACGGCGGACGCCTCGAACTGCTCCAGCAGCAGCCGGCGGTCTTCGCCCTGTTCCTGAGCCGGGTGGCCCTGAGCAGACAGGAACCGGAACGCCCGGTGCGGTGAGCGTGTGCGGCGGGCGGCTACCGCCGCACCGAATCGACCTCGACCCGCGGCGCCTGCTCCGTACGCCCCTGCTTCAGGAACCCCTCCGCGCTCAGCACGGTCTCCTTCGCGGGCAGCGCCTTGAACACCCACGTCCGGTAGGACCAGAACCGGAACAGCGTCGCGATGCCGATCCCGAGGATCTTGAAGACATTGCTCTGGACCGGGCTGGTCCACCCGAACCCGTACGTCGCCGCGTACAGCACACCGGTCTCGATGACCGCACCCACCGCACTGAACAGCAGGAACAGCGTCAGCTCGCGGGCCCGTCCGCTCTTGTCACGGTCCCGGTACGTCCAGTAGCGGAAGCCGACGTAGTTGAAGAGGATGGCGACGAGCGTCGCCAGCAGACCTGCCCGCACCACCTGAAGGTCGGTGGTGCGCCAGAGCAGGTTGGATACGGCGATATTGACCACCAGGCCGAGTGCGCCGACCGCGCCGAACTTGGCGACCTCCCGGGCCAGCAGATCCAGCCGGGTCCGCAGTGCGCCCCGTTCGCTCATGGTGATCGCTCAGCCCATCTGTCGGTTACGTCAACCCAGTCATGCTATCCAGCCCGTCCAGGGGTTGCCTGTGGATGCCCTGTCAGGTGTGGCGATGCTGTGACGTGCCCGCCGCTGCGGGGCAGGCGGAGGGCATCGTCGGAAGATCACCGGGGCGGCGGATACCCTGGAGGAGTGACGTTCCCGGTAGTCGGCATGGTCGGTGGCGGTCAGCTCGCCCGTATGACCCACGAGGCGGGCATCCCCCTCGGCATCAAGTTCAAGCTCCTCAGTGACACTCCCCAGGACTCGGCGGCCCAGGTGGTGAGCGAAGTCGTCGTCGGCGACTATCGCGACCTGGACACGCTGCGTGCCTTCGCGCGCGGCTGTGACGTGATCACCTTCGATCACGAGCACGTACCGACCGAACACCTGCGGGCCCTGGAGGCGGACGGCATTCCCGTACGCCCGGGACCCGATGCGCTGGTGCACGCCCAGGACAAGGGGGTGATGCGTGCGAAGCTCACCGAGGTCGGCGCGCCCTGCCCCCGCCACCGCATCGTGAAGGACCCGGCCGACGTCGTGGCCTTCGCGGAAGAGGTCGGGGGCTTCCCCGTCATCCTCAAGACGGTCCGCGGCGGCTACGACGGCAAGGGCGTCTGGGTGGTCCGCTCCGAGGCGGACGCGGCCGGCCCCTTCCGGGCCGGCGTCGCGGTCCTCGCCGAGGAGAAGGTCGACTTCGTACGGGAGCTGGCGGCCAATATCGTCCGCTCGCCGCACGGCCAGGCCGTCGCCTACCCGGTCGTCGAGTCGATCCAGGTCGACGGGGTCTGCGACACGGTCATCGCCCCGGCCCCGGAGCTGGACGAGCGGCTCGCGGGCGAGGCCCAGCAGCTCGCTCTCCGTATCGCCTCCGAGCTCGGCGTCATCGGCCACCTCGCCGTCGAACTCTTCGAGACACGTGGACCCGACGGGAAGCCCGGCATCCTGGTCAACGAGCTGGCCATGCGCCCGCACAACTCCGGGCACTGGACCCAGGACGGCGCGATCACCTCGCAGTTCGCCAACCACGTCCGGGCCGTCCTGGACCTCCCGCTCGGCGACCCGCGCCCCCGCGCCATCTGG
Organism: Streptomyces sp. NPDC048473; assembly: GCF_043200155.1. Classification (NCBI taxonomy): domain Bacteria; kingdom Bacillati; phylum Actinomycetota; class Actinomycetes; order Kitasatosporales; family Streptomycetaceae; genus Streptomyces; species Streptomyces sp. NPDC048473. Next base: position 45,279 of record NZ_JBICXE010000020.1, on the reverse strand, counting down.
ACGGTCATGTCCAATGTGCTCGGCGGCGACTACCCGGACATGTACCAGGCGTATCTGCACTGCATGGCCCGCGACCCGCAGCTCAAGATCCACATGTACGGCAAGGACGTGAAGCCCGGCCGCAAGGTCGGACACGTCAACACCTACGGCGACGACCTGGCGGACGTGCGCGAGCGCGCCCGGCACGCGGCCGACTACCTGCGAGGAACGATCACCGAATGACTTCCCCCGCCACCGCCGCGCCGGTCGTCGGCATCGTCATGGGCTCGGACTCCGACTGGCCCGTCATGGAAGCAGCGGCCAAGGCCCTCGACGAGTTCGAGATCCCCTACGAGGTCGACGTCGTCTCCGCCCACCGCATGCCGCGCGAAATGATCGCGTACGGGGAGAACGCGGCGGACCGCGGCCTCAAGACGATCATCGCGGGTGCGGGCGGTGCTGCCCACCTGCCCGGCATGCTCGCCTCCGTCACCCCGCTGCCGGTCATCGGCGTGCCGGTCCCGCTGAAGTACCTGGACGGCATGGACAGCCTGCTCTCCATCGTGCAGATGCCCGCCGGTGTCCCGGTCGCGACCGTCTCGGTCGGCGGCGCACGCAACGCGGGCCTGCTCGCCGCACGCATCCTCGCCGCCCACGACAGCGAGCTGCAGGCCCGTATGAACGAGTTCCTGCAGGAGCTGAACGACCAGGCGACGGAGAAGGGCAAGCGGCTGCGCAGCAAGGTCGAGGGCGCCGACTCCTTCGGTTTCGGGAAGTAGGCGTGGCGTCTATGGGTCATTTGGAACAGGCCGCGGAACTCCTTGCCGAGTACCCCGTCGTCGACGGCCACAACGATCTGCCGTGGGCGCTGCGCGAACAGGTCGGCTACGACCTGGACGCCCGTGACATCGCCACCGACCAGTCCGCCCATCTGCACACCGACATCCCGCGGCTGCGTGCGGGCGGCGTCGGCGCCCAGTTCTGGTCCGTCTACGTACGGTCCGACTTCGCGGGCGACGAAGCCGTCAGCGCCACCCTCGAACAGATCGACGTGGTCACCGAGCTGCTGGAGCGCTACCCCGCGGACCTGCGGCGCGCCCTGACCGCCGACGACATGGAGACGGCCCGCGCCGAGGGCCGTATCGCCTCCCTGATGGGTGCCGAGGGCGGCCACTCCATCAACAACTCGCTGGGCACCCTGCGCGCCCTGCACACCCTGGGCGTCCGCTACATGACGCTGACCCACAACGACAACATCGCGTGGGCGGACTCGGCGACGGACGAGCCGGGCGTCGGCGGTCTCTCGCCCTTCGGCCACGAGGTCGTACGGGAGATGAACCGCACCGGCATGCTGGTGGACCTCTCCCATGTGGCGGCCACCACGATGCGCGACGCGCTCGACACCTCCACGGCGCCGGTGATCTTCTCGCACTCCTCGTCGCGCGCGATCTGCGACCACCCGCGCAACATCCCCGACGACGTCCTCGGCCGGCTCCCGGCCAACGGGGGCATCGCCATGGCGACCTTCGTACCGAAGTTCGTCCTCCCGGCGGCCGTCGCCTGGACCCACGCCGCGGACGAGAACATGCGCGCCCACGGCCTGCATCACCTCGACACCACCGCGCAGGCCATGAAGATCCACGCCGCCTTCGAAGCGGCCAGCCCGCGCCCGATGGCCACCGTGGCGACGATCGCCGACCACCTCGACCACATGCGCGAGGCCGCCGGGATCGACCACATCGGCATCGGCGGCGACTACGACGGCACCGCCTTCCTCCCGGAGGGCCTCCAGGACGTCGCGGGCTACCCGAACCTGATCGCGGAGCTGCTCGGCCGCGGCTGGTCCACCGCCGATCTCGCCAAGCTCACCTGGCAGAACGCGGTACGGGTGCTGCGTGACGCCGAGGACGTCGCACGCGAGCTGAGCACGCACCGGGCCCCGTCCCACGCCACGATCGAGCAGCTGGACGGCCGGGCCCCTTCACGCCCGTCCGGCAACTGAGGACAAAGACGCCACCGGACGCCCCCGGTAACTAACCCGCACACAGACAGAACGGGTGCCCCGCAGGATCCGCGTACACCCGGAAGCTCCGCTCCCGGTCCTTTGCATCCAGCACGGTCGCACCCAGCGCGAGCACCTCCCGCTCCGCCGCGTCCAGATCCGGCACGGTCAGATCCAGATGGAACTGCTGCGAGGCGTCCGGACGCGGCCACCGCGGCGGTACGAAGCCGGGCGCGGCCTGGAACGCGAGCGGTGTGGCCGCGCCGCCGGTCAGCTCCACCCAGTCCTCGCCGCCGTCCTCGACCTTCCCGCCGAGCAGCCCGGCGTAGAAACGGGCGAGCGCAACGGGGTCGGGGCAGTCCAGAACGACGGCACCCAGTGTGGCGACAGCCATGACACTTCCTCCTTCGAGTCCTTCGAGCACGGGCGGGTTACCCTTATTTCGCGTCAACAGGTAACCGTTACTGCATGCTGCCGCACTAGAGGTAACGTCGCAACCATGAATGCGAAGGATTCCGCGCCCGGTGGACTCGCGCTGATCGAGGCCCTGGTCAACACACTGGACATCGAGACCGGTGCGGACACTCTCGATACGGCGGACGGGCGTGCCGCCTTCTCTCTCGCCGAGCCGGATGTCCCGGACGCCCGCGCCCTGCGCGAGGCGCTCCGTACCGCCTGCCTCGCCCATGCCGGCCACCGCCCGCCGGACGGCGCCGCAGCGCCCCCGCTCGACCGGCTCCTCGCCGAAGCGCCCCTGCGCGTCACCGTGGACGCGGCGGGCGGCGCCTCACTGCGGCCCGCCGCCGAACCGGCCGGCCTGACCGCCCGCGTCGCGGCGGCCATCGCCACCGCGGCGGCCGACGGCACCTGGGCCCGGCTCAAGGCGTGCGAGGCCGAGGACTGCCAATGGGCCTATTACGACCGCAGCCCGGCGGGGCGCCGCCGCTGGTGTTCCATGTCGGTGTGCGGCGCCCGCGCCAAAATGCGCACCTATCGCGCGAAGCGCGGCTAGGAGACGGCGTCAGGCCTTCGGGCGGCCCATCGCCCGGTACGTCCAGCCGGCCTCGCGCCACAGCTCGCTGTCGAGCGCGTTGCGGCCGTCCAGGATGATCCGGCGGGACGCGACCTCGCCGAGCGCCGCCGGGTCCAGCTCGCGGAACTCGCGCCACTCCGTCAGATGCAGCACCACATCCGCGCCGCGCACTGCGTCCAGCGCCGAGTCCGCGTAGCCGAGGGTCGGGAAGAGCCGCCGGGCGTTGCCCATGCCCTTCGGGTCGAAGACCGTGACCTGGCCGCCCTGCAGATGGATCTGCCCGGCCACGTTCAGCGCCGGCGAGTCCCGTACGTCGTCCGAGTCCGGCTTGAACGTCGCGCCCAGGACCGCCACCCGCTTGCCGAGGAACGAATCGCCGCCCACGGCCTCCCGGGCCAGCTCCACCATGTGGCCGCGACGCCGCATGTTGATCGAGTCGACCTCGCGGAGGAAGGTCAGCGCCTGGTCCGCGCCCAGCTCGCCGGCGCGCGCCATGAAGGCCCGGATGTCCTTCGGCAGACAGCCGCCGCCGAAGCCGATCCCGGCCCGCAGGAACTTGGATCCGATCCGCTCGTCGTGCCCGATCGCCTCGGCCAGCTTCTTCACATCGCCGTCGGCGGCCTCGCAGACCTCCGCCATGGCGTTGATGAACGAGATCTTCGTGGCCAGGAAGGAGTTGGCCGCGGTCTTCACCAGCTCGGCGGTCGGGAAGTCCGTCACCACGAACGGCGACCCCTCGGCGACCGGCACCGCGTACACCTCGTGCAGCAGCTTCTCGGCCCGCTCGCTCGTCACGCCGACGACGATGCGGTCCGGATGCAGGGTGTCCTTCACGGCGAAGCCCTCGCGCAGGAACTCCGGGTTCCAGGCCAGTTCCGCATCCGCACCCACCGGCGCCAGCTCCGCCAGCCGCGCCGCGAGCCGGGCCGCCGAACCCACCGGCACGGTCGACTTCCCGACGACCAGGGCGGGCCGGGTCAGATGCGGTGCCAGCGACTCGAAGGCGCTGTCGACGTAGCTCATGTCGCAGGCGTACTCGCCGTGCTTCTGCGGAGTGTTCACGCAGACGAAGTGCACATCGCCGAAGGCCGCCACCTCTTCCCACGAGGTGGTGAACCGCAGCCGTCCGGTGGCTCCCTCGATGCCCTCCACGTGCTTACGGAGCAGTTCTTCGAGGCCCGGCTCGTACATCGGGACCTTGCCGGCGCTCAGCATCTCGATCTTCTCGGGCACGACATCGAGGCCGAGCACTTCGAAGCCCAGTTCCGCCATGGCCGCGGCATGGGTGGCGCCGAGATAGCCGGTGCCGATCACAGTGATCCTGAGGGCCATGTAATGCTCCTGAGAGATGCGGACAGACGAACGGTGAACGAGCATAGTCGGACCCCCGAAGGCCCGGTTTCCGGCTGCCTGCGCAGCTTCTCCCACCCCTGTCGTGAAGCTCACGCACGCTTTGCATAGGCCATTGCGGGAGCGGCGCCCTAAAATTGGGTTACTTAACGGTAGTTAGCATTTATGGGGAGTGAGCGTCTTGGCGGGTTCGACCGATTTCGACCTGTACCGTCCGGCCGAGGAGCACGAGATGCTCCGCGAGACGGTGCGTGCGCTCGCCGAGGCGAAGATCGCCCCGCACGCGGCAGCGGTCGACGAGGAGGCGCGCTTCCCGCAGGAGGCGCTGGACGCCCTGACCGCCGCGGACCTGCACGCGGTGCACGTACCCGAGGAGTACGGCGGCGCGGGCGCCGACGCCCTCGCCACGGTCATCGTGATCGAGGAGGTGGCCCGCGTCTGTGCCTCCTCCTCCCTCATCCCGGCCGTGAACAAGCTCGGCTCGCTCCCCGTGATCCTCTCCGGTTCCGAGGACCTGAAGAAGAAGTACCTGGGCCCGCTCGCCAAGGGCGACGGCATGTTCTCGTACTGCCTCTCCGAGCCCGACGCGGGTTCCGACGCGGCGGGCATGAAGACCAGGGCCGTGCGCGACGGCGACTTCTGGGTGCTCAACGGTGTGAAGCGCTGGATTACCAACGCGGGCGAATCCGAGTACTACACGGTCATGGCCGTCACCGACCCGACCAAGCGCTCCAAGGGCATCTCCGCCTTCGTCGTCGAGAAGTCGGACGAGGGTGTCTCCTTCGGCGCCCCGGAGAAGAAGCTCGGCATCAAGGGCTCCCCGACCCGCGAGGTCTACTTCGACAACGTCCGGATCCCGGCCGACCGCATCATCGGCGAGGAGGGCACCGGCTTCGCCACCGCGATGAAGACCCTGGACCACACCCGCATCACGATCGCGGCACAGGCCCTCGGCATCGCCCAGGGCGCCCTCGACTACGCCAAGGGCTACGTCCAGGAGCGCAAGCAGTTCGGCAAGCCGATCGGCGACTTCCAGGGCGTCCAGTTCATGCTCGCCGACATGGCCATGAAGCTGGAGGCGGCCCGCCAGCTCACCTACTCGGCCGCCGCCAAGTCCGAGCGCCTCGACAGCGACCTCACCTTCTTCGGCGCCGCGGCCAAGTGCTTCGCCTCCGACGTCGCGATGGAGATCACCACGGACGCGGTCCAGCTGCTCGGCGGCTACGGCTACACGCGGGACTACCCGGTGGAGCGGATGATGCGCGACGCGAAGATCACGCAGATTTATGAAGGCACGAATCAGGTCCAGCGGATCGTCATGGCGCGGAACCTGCCGTAACCGGCACCCGCAGTCCGTAACGCGTACCAGGGAGACCGGTCGTCCCGGTGCCGACCACCGGCGCCGGGATGACCGGTTTCCCGTATTTACCGCACCTTCCACCGGCGGTCTCGGCGCACCGGGTGCATGAGTGATCACCATCAGGCACCGCCGGATCACCTCGTCATCAATGTGCAGCACCGGGACGATCCGGTGTCCCTGGTCACTGAGGCGGACGCGTTCGCCGCGGCCCGGACGTACGGGAACATCGCGGCCCGGGGCCCGCTCTTCGGTATTGCTGAGCAGCGCCGCGGCGAGCGGCCGCGGTGGCGGCTAAGGACGACGCGGTGGCGCCGGCTGATCCCGAAGCCAGAAGAGGGGCCAGGAGTCAGCTGGAAGGACTGATGCGGGAGTCCTGCAAGGAGACGCTGCATCAGGCCAAGTTCTCGGGCGTGATGGACCTGCGCGCAGTGGCGGAGGGGAGCAGATCGTTCAGGCGGATGGTCCACGCCGTGGAGCTTCTTCTCCGGTAGAGCACTTGCGGCCGGGGGCGGCCCGGCTCTGCGGCCTCGTGGCGTACCTTCCCCTTCCATGACCGACATCGACAAACTCACCGGCCTGTTCACCGCGCTCGGCGCCGACGACGCCGAGGGCTGGGCCGGCTCCGAGGCCGAGGAGAACATTCCGCAGCTCGCCCGCTACCGGTTCCTGCGCATGGTCTGGCAGGACATCGACGGGTGGAGTACGGCGGCCCCCGACTGGGTCGAGGCCTACCGGAAGGACGGGCTCGCGGGTGGTGCCGTCGAGCGGGCGCTGGCTCTCGGTCTGAGCCCCGGCGACCTGGGGGAGATAGCCCGCGAGGTGGCGAAGGAGACCGCGTTCGGCCTTCTCTACGGACTGGCCGACCCGGCCGACGACGACCTTCCGCCCGAGATCGAGCAGGAGTTGCCCGGCTGGTGCCTGGCCGAGCTGACACCGGAGGGCGAGCCCACGGGGCGGGTCCTGGACGCGTTGTACGAGGATCTGGACGAGGTCGAGCCGCAGGGGCCCGCGGGAGGTGTGCGATGACCGCGTTCGACGTGAGCGAGCGGCGGATCTGGGACGGGCGGGCCGAGAGCTATGCGCGGACCTTCGCGCGGCTGTGCGCCCATGCGGTGCCCGCGCTGCTGGACGGAGCCGGGGTCGGGCCGGGAACGCGGGTGCTCGATGTGGGGTGCGGCAGCGGCAGCGTGACGGCGGCGGCCGTCGGGCGCGGTGCGGTCGTACGGGCCGTGGACGCCGATCCCGGAATGGTGGAGTTGACCCGGCGTGCCGTACCCGGGGCCGATGTCCGGTGCGGGGTGCTTCCGCAACTCCCTTATCGCGATGGCGAGTTCGATGCCGTCGTGGCGAACTTCGTGCTCAACCACGTCGGCCGTCCGCTGGACGCCCTGGCCGAGCTGCGCCGGATCACCCGGCCCGGCGGCCGGGTTGCCGTCACCATCTGGCAGGTGCCGGGCGCGCCCGGCCAGGCTCTGATCGGGCGGGCCGCCGAGGCGGCGGGGCTGACCCGGCCCCAGTGGCTGGCCACCGTCGATCCCGAGCACAACTTCCCGCGCACCCGGGAAGGTCTGGGCGTGCTGCTGGAGGCGGCGGGTCTCGGGGGCGTACGGAGTGAGGCGCTGGCCTGGGACCACCGCGTCGGGGCGGAGGACTGGTGGGCCGGGCCGGCCGCCGGTGTGGCCGCCATCGGGCAGCTGGTCAACAGCCGCGGGCCGGCGGGGGTGGCCGCGGCCAAGCGGGAGTACGACGCGCTGTGCACCGAATTCGTGGCGGACGACGGCCGGTTGGCGCTGCCGCATGTGGCCGTGCTGGCCCAGGGGCGCAGGCCGCAAGAGTGACGGCGCGGACGGGCCGGGCTTCCCGGACCCGGACCCGGCATGGAGCAGGGCCCGTACGGCGAACCGTCCGGGCCCTGCACCTGCCTGCCGTCAGTTGTCGGAGACGGTGACCTTCTCGTCGTTGTCGAGCTGTTCCACCAACTGCTTGACCTTGGCCTTGTCCCAGACCAGGTTCCCGTGGGTGGATCCCGAGATCGGCATGTTCATCGACGTGCCGTCACCGCCGGTGACGCCCTTCATCGCGAAGAACATCTGGCCCAGGTCCCACAGCGACATGTCCTTGTCCACGGTCAGGGTGTCCAGCCCGGCGCTCATCGTCGGGTACAGCTTGAACGGGTTGAGGATCGTGGACGGCGTCGCCGTCTGGCTCGCCAGCGCCGCGAGGAACTTCTGCTGGTTCTTCGTACGGTCCAGGTCGGACGCGAACGCGTGCCGGGTGCGGACGAAGGCGAGGGCCTGCTGGCCGTCGAGGGTCTGCTTGCCCGCCTGGAAGTCGGCGCCGGAGTACTTGTCCTTGAACGCCTTGGGGATGTCGAGCTCCACCCCGCCGATCGCGTCCACGATCTTGGCGAAGCCGCCGAAGCCGATCTCGACGTAGTGGTCGATGTGCAGTCCGGTGTTGAACTCGACGGTACGGACGAGAAGTTCGGGCCCGTCCTCGGCGTACGCGGCGTTCAGCTTGGTGAAGCGGCCGCGGGCCGGGTAGAGCTTGCCGGAGTCGGAGCCCTTGTACGAAGGGATCTCGACGTTGGAGTCACGCGGCAGGGAGACCAGCGTCGGCCCGTTCGATCCGTCGTGCAGGATCATCATCGAGTCGGTCCGCTTGCCCTCGGCGGAGCCGGTGTGGAGTCTCTTCTTGTCCTCGGCCGTCATGCCCGCGCGGCTGTCGGAGCCGACGATCAGATAGTTGGTGCCGTCGCCGCCCTTCGGCCGCTCGATGACCTTGGAGAGGTCCACCTCGCGCTTGAGCTTGGAGTCGGCCCAGAAGTACGTGCCGACGGAGACGGCCAGCACCACGACCACGAGGGTCAGGGCGCCCACCTTTATTCGGCGTCGCCAGTCCGGCGCGGGCCGGCCCTGGACGTAACCGCTGTCACCCCGGCCGCCACCTTGACCACCGCCACCGTGGCCGCCGCCGTAGACCTGGCCGGTGTTGTAACCGCTGTCGTACCCCGGGTCCTCGTCGTAGCCGCCGGGGTACTGCGGTGCCTCGGGCCGGCGCTGCCGCGGCGCCGTCGGATACTGCTGAGGCGGCGCGGGACGCTGCTGGGGCGGTACGGGGTTCCGCTGGACGTTCCGCATGACGCGGGCGCCCTCGGGCTGGGCGCTGTCGCTGCCCCGCCCGTAGCGGTCATCGCGGTTGTCGTCGGTCCATCCACCGGGCCTGTCGCTCATGTGGTCCAGTGTGCAGTCAGGGCGTGCCGGTATTACAGAGGGTGTGAGATATCGGGCCACGGCTGTTGCCAAGCTGATGCAATGTCTGCGGCTCCGCGGCCCCGCAATAAGGTGGACGTCATGACAGATCAGGCCCCGCGCCCGGAGGGCAACATTCCGGGCAAGCCGACCGCCGCTTCCCGGACCACCCTCAGCCACATCATGACCGGCAACGACACCAATCTGCTGGGCACGGTGCACGGTGGCGTGATCATGAAACTGGTCGACGACGCGGCGGGCGCCGTGGCCGGCCGGCACTCCGGCGGACCCGCGGTGACGGCCTCGATGGACGAGATGGTCTTCCTGGAGCCGGTCCGCGTGGGTGACCTTGTTCACGTCCGCGCCCAGGTGAACTGGACGGGCCGCTCCTCGATGGAGGTCGGCGTCCGGGTCATGGCCGAGCGGTGGAACGAATCCACCCCCGCCCAGCAGGTCGGCAGCGCGTATCTGGTGTTCGCCGCGGTCGACGCGGACGGCAAGCCGCGCCCCGTACCGCATGTCATCCCGGAGACGGGGCGCGACAAGCGGCGCTACCAGGAGGCGCAGATCCGGCGCACCCACCGCCTCGCCCGACGCCGCGCGATCAAGGAACTGCGCGAGAAGCGCATAGCGGACGGCATCGAGGACTGAGCCCCGGCTCACCCGCGGTCACGGGCAGACGCGCCCGCGGTCACGGGCAGGCCACCTGATCGCCCGTGACCGTGCCGAACTCGCCCCGGTTCGTCTCTTCGGCCCGCACGCGCTGCACCTTCTCGAAGTCCGGGCCCGCCGTCACCTTCATCGTGGGGCCCTGCCCCCGCACCACCCGCAGCTCGGCCCCGGGCAACGCCACGGCCAGGGACTTCGCGGACAGGTCCCAGCGCGGGTCGTAGGTGATCAGGGTGCGCTTGAGATCCTGCGGCTTCCCGTTCAGCGGGGCCCGCGTGGTGTTGAAACCGGTGGCGTGCAGTGCGTCGTCGACCGCCTTGCCGAGCCCGTCCTTCGAGGTCCCGTTGTAGACCTGGACCCGGATCTGCCGCGGGGCGACACCGACCTTCACCACGTCCTTCGGCTGCTCGGGCCGCTCCGGGGCGAGCGGCCGGTCGTCGCGCAGTGCCTGGAAGAGCTTCTTCGACTTCCGCTCGTCCCACCTGACTGTGGTGCCGATGCCCTTGACCGGATAGGCGACGTTCCCCATCGGTACGGAGGCGAACTCGGACGAGGCGGGGGAGAAGCCGCGCATCGCCTGGCCGAGCTCCAGCATCTGCTCCGTACCGAACCCCTTGTCGGCCCGGACCGACCTCAGCATCGTCGAGGCGACGTCCCGGAACTTCACCGGATTCAGCAGCACACCGCTGCGGGTCGCCTGCTTGATCAGCGAGGCGAGGAACTTCTGCTGGCGCTGCATCCGGCCCAGGTCGGCGGCCCCGTCGACATGCCGGGAGCGCACGTACTGGAGCGCCTGCCCGCCGTTCAGATCATGGGTGCCCGCGGGGAGAACGAGACCGGTGTACGAGTCCTTCAGCGGCCGGGCCGTGCAGATCTGCACCCCGCCCAGGGTGTCCACCGTCTTCATGAAGCTGGTGAAGTCGACCTCCAGGTAGTGGTCGATCTTGACGCCCGTCATGTGCTCGACGGCCCGCACGGTCAGACCCGGCCCGCCCTCGGCGTAGGCGGCGTTCAGCTTCACCGGGTGGGCGGCGCGGATCCGGCCGGTGCTCCGGTCCTTGTGCTCGGGGATTTCGGCGTAGCTGTCCCGCGGCAGCGAGACGATGCTCGCGCGCTCCTTGTCCGCCGACAGATGCACCAGCATGATCGTGTCGGTGCAGTTGCAGGGCGCACCGCCCAGCCGGTACCTCTCCTTCTCCTCCCGGGTGATCTTGTCGCGCCCGTCGGTGCCCACGAGCAGCAGATTCATGCCATTGCCCCCGCGGGGCCGGTTCTTCATGTCCTTGAACGGGTCGACCCGGTCGATCCCGGTCTCCAGGCTGGTCACCACCGCATGGCCGATGCCGCCGGCCCCGAGCACCAGCACGGAGAGACCGGTCACCACCCGCATGCCCCAGCGTGGCCGTTCGTCCTGCTTTCTGGACCTGCGCTGCGGCGGAACCGGGCGGGAGCGCGGCGAACGGGGGGAGGGGTGCGGCGTGGGCACGGGGGGAACCTCCGCGGTGCAAGGGGGACCGTTCGCACAGTAGGCCCATATGATCTGCACTCCGCGAAGCGACCCGGTGGCGCGCGCCGGTGTCCCCCATTCGCGGTAACGTGGCGGCCGAATAACGCCGCCTGGTGGGGTGCGAACCCCCGGCGCCCCCGAGGACCACCCGAGGACCATCATGTCTGCCGCGCAGCACCCCGCCGTCTCCGTGATCATGCCGGTGCTCGATGAGGAACGCCATCTCAGGAACTCCGTCCGGCACATCCTGGAGCAGGAGTACGCAGGTGAGATGGAGGTGGTGATCGCGCTGGGCCCCTCCACGGACCGTACGGACGAGATCGCCGCGGAGCTGGTACGCGAGGACCCCCGCGTCCACACCGTCCCGAACCCGACCGGCCGCACCCCCGCCGCTCTCAACGCCGCGATCAAGGCCTCTCGCCACCCCATAGTCGTGCGGGTCGACGGTCACGGCATGCTCTCGCCGAACTACATCGCGACGGCCGTCCGCCTCCTGGAGGAGACGGGTGCGCAGAACGTCGGCGGCATCATGCACGCCGAGGGCGAGAACGCCTGGGAGGACGCCGTGGCCGCGGCCATGACGTCGAAGATCGGCGTCGGCAACGCGGCCTTCCACACCGGCGGCCAGGCGGGCCCGGCGGAGACCGTATATCTCGGTGTCTTCCGCCGTGAGGCCCTGGAGAAGGCGGACGGCTACAACGTGGAGTTCATCCGCGCCCAGGACTGGGAGCTGAACTTCCGCATCCGCGAGGCGGGCGGTCTGATCTGGTTCTCGCCCGAACTGAAGGTGCAGTACCGGCCGCGGCCCTCCATCAAGGCGCTGGCCAAGCAGTACAAGGACTACGGCCGCTGGCGGCACGTCGTCGCCCGCTACCACTCCGGCTCGATCAATCTGCGCTACCTGGCGCCGCCCGCCGCCGTCTGCGCGATCGCGGCGGGCATCGTGGTCGGTGCGGCCGTCACCCCGTGGGCGTTCGTCGTCCCCGCCGGGTACGCCGCGGCGATCGTCGCCGGGTCCGTACCGGCAGGCAAGGGTCTGTCGCTGAAGGCGCGGGCACAGATCCCGGTGGCTCTGGCGACCATGCACATGTCGTGGGGGTACGGCTTCCTGACGAGCCCGCGCTCGCTCGCGAAGAAGGTCATCGCCAGCCGGCGCCCGGCCGTCACGGTGTAGCTGCCGACACGGTGTGGGGGCCTTCCGATGTGCCGGAAGGCCCCCACAGTGCGTTGTGCCCGGTCCCGAGCTACCAGCCGAAGCCCGGTTGGATGTCCATGCAGGCCGTTTCGTCGTCGCCGTTCAGGGCGCGGGCGCTCTCCGGAGTCTTCTCCTTGGCGCTGGACGCGGGGTAGTCCCCGTTCTCGCGCCAGTCGGCCCCCACGGTCAGCGTGATGCCCGAGACGTCGGTCGACTTCTTCACCGCCGTCAGCGGGATACCGAGCGCCTTGGCGACGGCCTGGGCATTGCCCTCCATGTCCACGCTGGGGAAGAGCACCCCGGTGCGCGCCGCCGCCGCGGTGTTCTGCGTGTCGACCGTGGTCTGGGTGAAGCCCTTTCCGGTCAGCAGCTCCTTGACCGCTGTCGCGCGGCCCTTGACCGGGTACTCGGTGTCGGTGCGGGTTCCGTTGCGGATGCTGACCGGGATCTCGGCGACGGGCGACGTGGGCTTCTTGGCGGCCGGGGCCTTGCGCTTGGACGCCTTGCCGTCGAGCGGGATGTCGTCGCGGACCATCTGGAACAGCTGATCGGCTTCGCCGGGCTTGGGGAGCACCCGGCCCTTGTTCACGCCCGTTCCGTAGACGTTCGGCATCGTCGTCATCGTGATGCGCTTGGTGGGCGGCTTCTTGAGCTCGCCCGCGAGGTCGTACAGCTTCTTGGGGCTGCCGAGGCCCTTGTCGCCCTTGTCGACCGTCAGCGCGTTGGTCGCCGCCTCGGCGAGGTCTGTCAGCTTGCCCGGGTCGGTGAGCTTGGTGCCCTTGCGCAGCTCACGGACCATCGAGTTCATGTACATGTGCTGGGCGTGGGTGCGGCCGAGGTCGGTGCCGTCCTCGAAGCCGTAGCGGGTCCGCAGCCACTGAAGGGCCTGCTTGCCCTTGACCTTCGTGGTGCCCTTCTCCAGCTTCAGCCCGGAGCCCTTGCCGGTGCTCGTGTGGGAGTAGACGTTGCCCTTGACACAGACCGGGACGCCGCCGATCGCGTCGGCCATCGAGACCACACCGGCGAAGTCGATCATCATGAAGTGGTCGATGGTGATGCCGGTGAGCTCGTACCAGGTGGCCACGGTGCATCCGGGACCGCCGCGGCCGAGCGTCGCGTTGGTCATCGCCAGGCCCGTGGTCGCGGGGTAGACATGCTTCGTCTTCGGGTCGGTGCACTTCGGGATCTTCAGCAGTGTGTCGCGCGGCATGCTGATCACCGACATGTTGCTGCGGTCGGCGGAGAGATGGAGCAGCATCTGCACATCGGCCAGCGGCGGCGCCCCGAAGGTGTCCTTGGCCCCGCCGAGCTTCTGGTTCTCCTTGGAGTCCCGCGCGTCCGAGCCGATGAGCAGGATGTTCAGCGGGGTCTGACCGGCGGCATTGGCCTTGTGTTCGGCCATCTTCTTGTCGCCGATGTTCAGGTCCTCTTTCTTGAGGTTCCCGCTGAGGTGCTCGTAATAGAGGTATCCGGCGCCCGCGCCGCCGAGTATGAACAGCGCGAGAACCGCAGCCACCCAGCGCAGCACACGGCGCTTGCCCTTCTTGCCGCGCCGCTTGGGACCGCCGCGCCGATGGCCGCTGTCCGCCGGGGCGGCCCGTCGGCCGGACGTGCCGGAGTCCGGCCCCTTCTCCGGGGCATCCTCGTAGAGCCCGTCGTCCCAGCCGTGTTGGCCGGCGTGCCGGACGCGTGGTCGCGTCCCCTCCCCGGGCGTACTGCTCCGTTCCACCGGGACCCCCCTGCTGCTCAGACTCGTGGTGTGGCGCAGTGACCCGGTGTCACTTGGCGCACTCTGCCTTGGCGGCGTTTGCCTGCTGTATGTCTGCCGGCGCCTTTGCCGGTCCGGCGATGGGAATGCCCGCGCCCTTGAAGTCGGCGCCCAGTGTCAGCACCATCGCCTGGAGCCCTTCGGCGTCCGTGGTGCCCTTCTTCAGGGCCGAGCCGGGCAGGCCCATCATGGCGGCCAGCGCACGGGCCTGGTCCGCCTGGTTCGGTGCGTACTCCAGCGTCGTCCTGGCGGTCTTCGCCGGGGCGTTGGCCTTGTTCGTGGACTTGAGTACGCCCTGGTTGTTCTGCAGCCAGGCGACGGTCGTCTGCGCGGCACCGGGGATCTTGCCGCCGTTGTACACATCGACGCGTACGTCGGCCGCGGCGGCCTTGGTGCCCTTGAGGAGCGCGTCCTGCTTGCTCTTCGCGGCCTTCTTCTGCGACTTCACCTCGGTCAGCGAGGTGTCCTCACGCATCATGGCGAACAGCGGGTCGGCCCTGGCCGGGTCCGGCACGACGGTGGCATGGATCTTCTCGGCCGGGTTGTCCAGCACCGGCACCGTCGTGAAGGTGATGTTCTTGGTGTTGACCTTGCCGAGTTCCTGGGCCAGCGATGTCAGCTTCTTCACCGAGCCGATGCCGGAGTCCACGGTGAGCGCCTTGGTCGCCGCGTCCGCCAGCTTGTACAGCTTGGTCGGGCTGGTCAGGGTGTCGTCCGACTGCATCTGCCGGATCATCGAGGCGATGAACTGCTGCTGGACCTTGATCCGGTCCAGGTCGCTCTCATTGCCGAAGCTGTGCCGGGTCCGCACGAACGCCAGGGCGTCCTCGCCCTGGATCTTGTGCTCACCCGCCGACAGGTTCAGATGCGAGTCCTTGTCCTTGACCGGCTTGGCCAGACAGACCTTGACGCCGCCGACCGCGGTGGACAGCTCCTTCACCGCGTTGAAGTCGACCATCATGAAGTGGTCGACCTTCAGGCCGGTGATCTCCTTGACCGTATCCATGGTGCAGCCCGGGTTGCGGCCCTCCTGGCCGAGGCTTTCGTTGAAGCGGACGTTCTGCGTACCCCGAATGACCTTCTCCGAGCCGTCCGGCTGGATGGTGGTGCAGTCCGGGATGTCGGTGATCATGTCGCGGGGGATGCTGAGCGCCGTCGCGTTGGTGCGGTCCTTGGAGACATGGAAGAGGATGTTGGTGTCGGCGTGGCCCACGCTGCCCTTGTCGCCGTATCCCTCGTTGCCCTTACCGGTGCGCTTGTCGGTCCCGATGATCAGGATGTTGACCGGGGCGTCGGCGTTGACGACGTTCTTGTTGCCGGCGTCGCCGACGTCGACGGTGTTCAGGTTGCCGTTGAAGTGCTGGTACAGCGCGTACCCGCCCACCGACAGGCCGACCAGCACGAAGGCCATCACGCCGCCCGTCCACAGCAACGCCTTCTTGCGGCGCGCCTTGGGAGCCTTGCGGCTGCGGCGGCCGGACGTCTCGCCGCGGCCGGAACCCTCCTGGCCGCGCGGGCCATTGGCCGAACGGCGGCTGCGCTGCCCCGGCACCTCGCGGCGCGGAGCGGTCCCGCGCCCGTCACGGGCCGGACCCCGGCGCTCGCCGCCACCGTCGCGGACCGGTTCTCTGCGACGGGGGACGCGCGGGCCGGACGGCTGGGAAACGCCGGTCGAATCCCCTCCGGAATGATTCAGTCGCAGTTCGTAATCACCGGTGTGCGGGTTGAGGACCCACTGGTCTGCGGGGTCGAATTCATCCGCCCGCCCACGGCTTTGCGCATCCACGGTTGCTTGAGTCCTCCGTCGGTGCCACGCGAGGCGCCTCCCCCGATCAGGCGCTCGATCTTTCGCTCCGAAGTGCGCGGCCTGGCGGCCGGAAGCACCGGATCGCGTCACACTATCGGCCCGGTTCGGCGCCGAGCGACGAGCGTGACAAATTCCACGCTCCTTACAACTGGTCATTCTGCTCATTACGCGCCGATCACCGGCTTTTGCTTGGGAATTGCTTTACTGCTTGCACAGGTCCGCCGCCGCGTTGTTGCCCGAATAGGTCGGTGTGGGACTCGGGCCCGCGGCGTCCGGTGTATCCGTCGCGGCATTGTTTTTCCCGTCGTCGCCCTTGAGCCGGTCCGCCGGGACCACGGCCACCGGAGTGTCCTCGCGCAGCCGCTTGAAAAGCCGTTTCGCGTCGGGCTGGACGAGTTCGTCCCGGTTCGGGTCGGCGGTGTACGGCTGCCGGGGCACGGTCAGGAACTGCACCTTGTCGGTCGGTACGTTGCGCAGGCCGCGCACCAGCTCGTACAGGTCCTTGAGGCTGTCCAGGCCCGGGTCCGTGGTCAGCGCCTTGGTGGCCGCGTCCAGCACCGGGTAGAGGCGGGTCGGATTGAGCAGGACGCCGTTGCTCTGCACCTTGTTCACCAGCGCGCCCAGGAACTGCTGCTGGCGGTCCATGCGTTCGGTGTCGCTGCCGTTGCCGATGGATTTGCGGGCCCGTACGTACCCCAGCGCCTGCTCGCCGTTGAGTTTGTGGCGCCCGGCGGGGAGCTTCAGATGGGCGTCGGTGTCATTGACCGGCTTCTTGAGGCAGACCTCGACACCGTCCACGGCGTCGACCATGTCCTTGAAGCCGTTGAAGTCGACGACCATCTGGTGGTCGATCCGGATGCCGGTCAACTTCTCGACCGTACGGGTCGTGCAGGCGGTGCCACCGAATTCGAAGGCCCAGTTGAACTGGGCGAATTGTTTCTTCGTGGACGTACCGTCCGCTTTGTGGCAGACCGGGATCTCCACCATCAGATCGCGCGGCAGGGACATCGCGGTGGCGCTCTTCCGGTCCGCGGCGAGGTGCAGCAGGATCGTGGTGTCCGAGCGCTGGCTGCCGCCGTCGTCATGACCGTACTTGCGGTTGTCACCGGCCCGGCTGTCGGAGCCGATGAGCAGAATGTTCTCCGCGTCGTGCACCACGGTGGCAGGCCGCTCCCGGTCGTACGCCTTGAGTTCGGCGGCCGTCGAGGTGTCGGTCCTGATATTGCCGTCGAGCTTCTGGTACAGCCACCAGCCGAGGCCCGACGCGGCCAGGACGACGAGCGAGACGCCGAGCGCGGTCCAGCGCAGCCAGAGGCGCCGGTGCTCGGCGAGGGACTCCGGGCCGGCGCCGGAGCCGTCCCCGGCCTGCGACTTGCCCTCGCCCGCAGCCGAGTCGTCGGAGTCGTCCGGCGGGCCGGCGCTTTCGCTCACGTCTGCGTCCATCCTTCACGTTCGGCGGCGCGCTGGGCCGCCGGTCGCAGGAGTAGACGGCTGAACCTCACGCTTGGTTGTGTCCCGAGTGGTCTGTACCGCCGATCATGTACCGGAGTTGACGCGCAGTCCTGAGGACTCGACCCGGTATGGGCCGTATGAGTGGCCCTCAGGGCGCTTGTCATACCGCGGTGTTGGTGACCCGTTCACTCTCGACGCGCTTCGCCAGACCGTCCTCGCCCAGCTGCCCCAGATGCCGGCACAGGACCACGGACCCCCCGGCGGCCAGCGGCGCGAACAGCCCCGCGCTCAGGCCTTCCCAGCTGTCGTACGTACGTCCCGTCAGCAGCCGCGACCCGGCGGTCAGGCCCAGACCGGCCGCATCCTCGCGGGCCCGCGCCACCAGTTGCGCCGCCGTCAGCTCGGCGCCGCCCACCGCCAGCGCGGGAGCCTCCGGGTCCACGGGTGCGAACGGGGCGAACCGGTCGCCCTGGCTCGGCGCCTCGACCGCGTAGTCCGCGAAACCCTCGGGTGCCTGCGGGAACCTGCCGCCCAGCGGGCGCAGCGCCAGGGCGACCCGCTCGCCGCGGCAGGCGCGCGCGGCCTCCAGGGTGTCCGGGCCGCTGACGACGAGGTCGGCGCCGGCCGGGTCGCCCTGCACATCGGCGATCACACCGACCGAGGAACAGGCGAGCAGCCAGACCGCGGACTGCCAGTGTGCGGGCAGCAGAAGGGCGAGCCGGTCGCCGGGTTCCACGGCGAGGTCGCCCTGCAGAAGGTTGGCGGTCTTGGCCACCCAATTGGCGAAGGTGGCCACCGACAGTTCGACGCGTTCTCCGGTGGCGTCGTCGTAGAAAGTGACCAAGGGGCGGGCCGGGTCCGCGGCGAGCGCGGAACGCAGCAGGTCGGCGGGGGTGCGGTCGGTGGCGTTCATCCGCGCAAGGGTACGCGGCGGAGCCGGGCCGGGCGGGGCCAACAGGCGCCGGATGCACCGGTTCGGCAGACGGCCCGTCAATTGTGCGGAGATACCCCGGTAGCCGTAGTTGTCGGAGTATGACCAGGATCGTTCGTATGCGTGCCTTCCTTGCATCCTCGATCGGTGTCACCTGTGCGGCGGTACTCGTACTGCCGCTGGCCGTGCCCGCGGGCGCGGCCCCCGACACCCCCACCGCCCCCGCCGAGTCCGCCGAGCCCTCCGATGTGGCGGGCTCGACGCAGTCCCTGCCGATGTCGTACCTGCCGGCACCGTCCGGCCGGGCCACCGGCGATCCCACCCGGACCGCCGAGTCCGCCGAACAGGGGCTGCCCGAACGCGAGGTCCACCCCTTCTCCCTGGTCGGCGTCGTCTGGGACGACCCGGACACCGAACTCCACGGCACCGTCCAGGTCCGCACCCGCGCCACCGGCACCACCCGCTGGTCGGGCTGGCAGGACCTGGAGACGCACAACGCCGAGCACGGCGCCGACCCAGGGACCGCCGAGCGCGAATCCGGCACCGTCCGCGGTTCCACCGCCCCGCTCTGGGTCGGCGACTCGGACGGCGTCGCGGTCCGCGCACGCCCGGACACCACCGACCCGCAGGACCGGAACGCCCCCGCCGTACCGCTGCCCACCGGGCTGCGCCTCGAACTCGTCGACCCCGGCAAGGACCCGCAGCAGCTCCCCGCAGCAGGCCCCGAGGGCGCCGGGGATGCCGGGGATACCGGCGACGACCGCACCGCGCCGCTCGACGCGAGCGTGCTTCCCGCCCTGAGCAAGGCGGAGACCGAGGCACGCAGCGAGGAGGAGGCCGGACTCGTGCCCGGCGCCCAGCCGTACATCGGCCCCCGGCCGCGCATCATCACCCGCAAGGGCTGGGGCGCCGACGAGAAGCTCAGGGAGCGCGCCTTCGTGTACACCAAGACCGTCAAGGCCGCGTTCATCCACCACAGCGCCACGGGCAACAACTACACGTGCTCCCAGGCGCCCTCGGTCCTGCGCGGCATCTACCGCTACCACGTCAAGAGCGGCGGCTGGCGCGACATCGGCTACAACTTCGCCGTCGACAAGTGCGGAAACATCTACGAAGGGCGTGCCGGAGGCGTGACAAAGGCCGTCCTGGGAGCGCACACGCTCGGCTTCAACACCGACACCGTGGGCATCGCGGTGCTCGGAACCTTCACCGCATCGAACCCTCCCGCCGCCGCGGTGGACGCCGTCGCGAAGCTCACCGCCTGGAAGCTCGGCCTGTTCGGGGCCGACCCGAGCGGCAAGACCACGCTCGTCTCGGGCGGCGGGAACAAGTTCAAGAAGGGAAAGAAGGTCAAACTCAACGTCATCTCCGGCCATCGGGACGGCTTCGCAACCGAATGCCCCGGAGCGCGTCTCTACAAGAAGCTCGGCTCGGCCCGGACCAGCTCCGCCCATCTGCAGGGCCGCTGAACAGAACACCGCGAAAGGCTGCTGCGGACCGCTGGGGGCTGCTGACCGGGGACGATCGGACCGGTCTGCATACACTGGCCAGCCGAAACCAGGCCAGGCCCCACCAGGAAGCAGAGTCAGCGCTGTGACAGAGGCAAGAGAAGCGATCCTCCTGGTCGGCGGCAAGGGAACCAGGCTGCGCCCGCTCACGGTGCACACTCCCAAACCCATGGTTCCGGCAGCGGGCGTCCCGTTCCTCACGCACCAGCTGGCGCGTGCCCGGGCTGCCGGGGTCGAGCACATCGTGCTCGCGACGTCATATCTGGCAGAGGTCTTCGAACCGTACTTCGGGGACGGTTCGTCGCTCGGCCTCCACATCGAGTACGTCACCGAACGCGAACCGCTCGGCACCGGCGGAGCGATACGCAACGTCGCGTCCCGGCTCACCGCGGGCCCCGACGAACCGGTGCTCATCTTCAACGGCGACATCCTCACCGGCCTCGACATCCGGGCGCTGGTCGCCTCGCACACCACCTCCGGAGCGGATGTCTCCCTCCACCTCACCCGGGTCGAGGACCCGCGCGCCTTCGGCCTCGTACCGACGGATGACAGCGGCAGGGTCACCGCGTTCCTGGAGAAGCCCGAGACGCCCGAGGAGATCGTCACCGACCAGATCAACGCGGGGGCGTACATCTTCCGCAGGTCGGTCATCGACACCATCCCGGCCGGCCGGCCGGTCTCCGTCGAGCGCGAGACCTTCCCCGGACTGCTCGCCTCCGGCGCACACCTCCAGGGCATGGTCGACTCCACGTACTGGCTGGACCTCGGCACCCCGCAGGCCTTCGTACGCGGCTCCGCAGACCTGGTCCTGGGCCGCGCCCCGTCCCCGGCCGTGCCCGGCCGGTGCGGCGACCAGCTCGTCCTGCCGACGGCCTCCGTCGCCGCCGACGCCAAACTCAGCGGCGGTACGGTCATCGGCGAGGGCGCCCTGATCGGCGAAGGAGCCCGGATCGACGGCTCCGCGGTGCTGGCCGGCGCGGTCGTCGAACCAGGAGCCGTGATCACGGACTCGCTGGTCGGAGCCGGCGCCAGGATAGGCAGCCGCACGGTGCTGACCGGCGCGGTCATCGGGGACGGGGCCCGGATCGGCGCCGACAACGAACTGCGCGACGGCATCCGCATCTGGTGCGGGGCGGTCCTGCCGGACGCCGCGGTGCGCTTCTCGTCCGACGAATAACCCCGGGCACCCGCCACTGCGCTTACCCTCGACAGGCACCCCCGACGACCGAGGACCTCACCGTGGCAGGACGATTCGCACCCCGCAGCGCCCCTCGCGCGGCCGTCCCCCACCAGACGGCGGCCCCGGCGACGGACGCGCTGACCCGCGACTGGACCCCGCCCGGCCCGCTCGACCTGCGCCTGGTCCTCGGCCCGCTGCGCCGCGGCCCCGCCGACCCCACCTTCCGGATGACCCGGGACGGCGCGGTCTGGCGGGCCGGCCGCACACCCGCGGGCCCCGGCACTCTCCGCGTCTCGGCCCGGGACGGCCGGATCGGGGCGACGGCCTGGGGACCGGGCGCACCCTGGCTGCTGGACCAGCTCCCGACGCTGCTCGGCGCGATGGACGACCCGGACGCCTTCCGCCCGCGTCACCGGCTGCTCGCCCTGACCCGGCACAGCCGCCCCGGCCTGCGCCTGCTGCGCACCGGCCTGGTCATGGAGTCCCTGATCCCGTCGATCCTCGAACAGAAGGTCACCACGGACGAGGCATACCGGGCCTGGCGCTATCTGGTCCGCAAGCACGGCACCCCGGCGCCCGGCCCCACGGACCACGCCGCGTTCACCGCCCTCGGCCTGCACGTCATGCCGGACGCCCGCACCTGGTCGCTGATCCCGTCCTGGGAATGGCACCGCGCAGGCGTCGACGCCAAACGCTCGGCCACGATCCTGCGCGCGGTACGTGTGGCCCGCCGCCTGGAGGAGGCGGCCGCCATGGAGCTCCCGGAGGCCATGGCCCGCCTGGAACTGATCCCCGGCATCGGCCCCTGGACCTCGGCCGAGACCCTCCAACGGTCAAACGGCGCGGCGGACGCGGTCACGGTCGGCGATCTCCACCTCCCCGGCATCGTCGGCCACGCCCTGGCAGACAACAGAAACGCCGACGACGAAGAAATGCTGGCCCTCCTCACCCCCTACGAGGGCCAACGCCACCGAGCCACCCGCCTCATCCTCCTATCGGGCCACACCCCACCCCGCCGGGCCCCTCGAATGCCCCGGGGCGACATCGCCCGCCTGTAACGGGAGAGGGATTCCCAGCCCGCCCGGCACCCCCAGCCCGTCCGGGGCCTGAGGACCGGGGTGTGGGGCGGAGCTCCACGTGATCCCGCACCCGTCCGGCATTTCCAGCCCGTCCGGCGCTTGAGGACCGGGGCCTGGGGCGGAGCCCCGGTTCAGGGGAAGGGGCGGGTAGGCAGGGGAATCACCCCCTGGCCACGGCCCCCACGGAAACGCACCCCACCCCCGCCTCACCGCACTGCGACAAACCCCTCCGCACCCCGCCCCACCCGCGCCACAGGCTGGGCCGCCGCCCGCCCCACCGCGACCGCCCCCAACGGATCCCACGACCCAGGCAGCTCCAGCACCTCACGCACCACATCCCGGCAGAACATCGTCGACGACACCCACGCCGAGCCGAGCCGCTCGCCCGCCAGCGCCACCAGGAAGTTCTGAATGCCGGCCCCCGCGGCAACCACGAACATCTCGCGCTCCGCGGTGTCCCGCCGCTCGTCCCCGTACGTGTGGGAGCCGTCCATCACCAGGCACGGCACCACCAGATACGGCGCCCGGCGCAGCACATCGCCCCGCCGCACCCGCTTCGCGATCGACTCCTCGCTCCGGCCGTCCCGGCGCAGATCCGCGATCCAGGCGTCCCGCATCGCGTCGAGCAGCCGGGTCCGCGACTCCTCGGACTCCAGCAGGACGAACCGCCACGGCGTCGTGTGATGCGGCGCCGGCGCCGTCACCGCCGCGGCCACGGCCCGCCGAACCGCCCCCGGGTCCACCGGATCGTCGGTGAACTCGCGCACCGTACGCCGCAGGGTCACCGCTTCCCGTACCGCCTCCGACGTACCCAGGCGGAACATGTCGTCGGCCGCGACCCGCACCATCGCCCGGGCACCGCCCGCGGAATCCGTCGGGTCCACGACATGGCCCAGCCCCCGCACCACCGCGACCGGCAGCCCCGAAGCCTTGCCCTTGACCAGATCACCGGCCGAGGCCAGCTCATCGGCGGTGGCGACCACGGTCGCGCTCAGCGGATTGCCGTGCGCATCCGTACCGCCGCGCAGATCGTCCAGCACCAGGACCCCGGCCGCCCCGATCGCGACATCGGTCAGCCCGTTGCGCCAAGGGCGCCCGAAGGTGTCCGTGACGACGACCCCGACCTCGACGCCGAGGGTGTCCCGCAGCCCGTCCCGGATGGCGCGCGCCGAAGCGTCCGAGTCCTCGGGCAGCAACAGCACCGTTCCGGCAGGGGTGTTCGAGGCATCGACCCCGGCCGCGGCCATGACGAGACCCTGCCGGTTCTCGACGATCCGCAGCGTGCCGCGCCGCGCCACCACCCGTACCGTCTCGGCATCGATCGCCGACTCCCGGTCGGTGGCCTCGACGATCCGGCCCTCCGCCTTGGAGACGATCTTCGAGGTGACCAGCAGGACGTCGCCGTCGACCAGCCCCGGCTCGGTGGCGGCGATCAGCTTCGCCAGGTCGTCCCCGGTCTGCACCTCGGGCATCCCGGGCAGCGCCCAGACCCGGTAGGACGGCGCCGGGGAGGAAAGGGAGGAACCGGAGGAAGGGGAGGACTCGGCGCTCACGCCCGTACCTCCTCGGCCAGCACCAACGCCTGCCGGGCCATCTCCGCCGTCGCGTCGACATCGGTCATCATCAGCGGCACGGAACGGCAGCGGATGCCCGCGGCCTCCACCTCGTCGACCGCCCCGGCGTCCACCGTGTCGACGAGCCATCCGTCGAGCAGCCCGGAACCGTAGTGCGTGGCCACGGCCGACGCCGTCGACTCGACGCCCACCGCGGCGAGCACCTTGTCCGCCATGCCGCGCACGGGCGCGTCCCCGACGATGGGGGAGAGGCCGACGACCGGCACCCCGGCCTCGGCGATCGCCTCCCGGATCCCGGGCACGGCAAGAATCGTCCCCACCGACACGACGGGGTTGGACGGCGGGAAGAGGATGACATCGGCCTCGGCGATGGCCTCCAGCACGCCCGGCGCCGGCTTGGCCTGCTCGGCGCCGACCGGCACGACCGCCTGCGCCTCGACCGAGGCGCGCAGCTTCACCCAGTACTCCTGGAAGTGGATCGCCCTGCGCTCGCCGTCCATGTCGACCGCGACATGCGTCTCGACCCGGTCGTCGGACATCGGCAGCAGCCGGACCCCCGGGTTCCAGCGCGCACAGAGCGCCTCGGTGACGGCGCTCAGCGGATAGCCCGCGCCCAGCATCTGCGTACGGACGATGTGCGTCGCGAAGTCGCGGTCGCCGAGCCCGAACCATTCGGGCCCCACGCCGTACGCCGCGAGCTCCTCCTTGACCTGGAAGCTCTCGTCCGTACGCCCCCAGCCCTGCTCCTCGTTGATGCCACCGCCGAGGGTGTACATCACGGTGTCGAGGTCGGGGCAGACCTTCAGTCCGAACAGATGGATGTCGTCACCGGTGTTGCCGATCACCGTGATGTCCGCGTCGGGCGCGGCCTGCTTGAGGCCACGCAGAAAACGAGCACCACCGATACCGCCGGCCAGAACCACAATGCGCATGCACAGCAGTTTGTCAGGCGGGTACGACATCCACAGCCGCCGGGGCGCATTGCGCCGCGTGCATCGGCATCTCGGTCAGACCCGGGTAGTAGATGTGCAGACTGACGGCCGGTTCGAGGGAGTCATTGACCACTTCGTGCACATAGCCGGGCGCGAAGACGCGCTGCGCGCCGGAGTCCAGCACCCGTGTCCCGCGTTCGGTGTGCTCGGTCAACCGGCCGTCCAGGACGGTCAGTACGCCGGAGGACGGACCGTGGTCGTGGCGTCCGCTGCCCTGGCCGGGCACCCAGCTGAGCAGCCAGACCTCGTAACCAAGTGGGGTCTCCCCTGCTTGAGCGGAGCCGAGAGATTGGGGAACGGTGCGCAGCCGGTGGTACCAGCGGGTGGTGGTGTCGTACCGGACGAGCGGCGCCCACTGGGCGCGGTCGGCGGCGATGCTGCGGGCGAGTCCGACGAACTCGGCCACGGTGGAGGGGTGCTCGCGGGCCGGCTTGAGGAGGTGCTGGACCTCAAGGATGTCGCCGGCGATCTGAAGGTCGCTGTCGCTGTTCATGGAAACGGTGGTTCCTCGGCATGGGGGGTGCATGTGCGGGGTGTCTCGGAGACCGGAGAGCCGCGGAAGGGCAGAGAAGAAGCTCTACGGAGACGCTCTGCGAGAAGCTCTGCAAAGAGGAGCTGGATCAGAGCCGGTGCCTTGTGGCATCAACAGCTGTGACAGCTGGAACAGCAACAGCGCGCCTGGACAGCGGTGCGGAACCCACGGACGTGGGTGGCGTACATCGCTGCGGTCGCTGGCATGCAATCAAGGAGACCGGCTCGATCCTCAGCTGTCAACCCAGTGCCCGATTTGGGGGTAATGTTTCACCTCATCCGGTTACTGGAGGCAGAGAAAGGTTTGTGCAGCCATCGGGGCGGAGATGTGGCGCATCAACCGCGTCCGTAAACGCCGTTGGAGCCTCGTGACCCGACTGTGATCTTGATCGCTTCGGTGATCGAATCGAAACATGAAGGTGGCCCCGGTCGTCTCACTCGGTGAGAGGGGCGGCGCGGTGAGGCCCATGGCATATGTCAGGTTTTTGGTGATTTGCACACTTTCCGCATACCCTTGGTTCCGCAGAGTGAATACCGGGGCCAATAGCAGATCTTCGCTTGACTGGCCTGGAGCTACACACTTGTAATTTCACTCGTGTCGTTCGGCCGCAATCAGTAACGGCTGCATCACGGGGACGCAAGAGACAGACGAGGGGCGCACATGACCGAGCTGTTCCAGCAACTGCTGGTCGAGGACGCGGACGAGGAACTCGGCTGGCAGGAGCGCGCACTGTGCGCCCAGACCGATCCCGAGTCCTTCTTCCCCGAGAAGGGCGGATCCACCCGCGAGGCCAAGAAGGTCTGTCTCGCCTGTGAAGTCCGCTCCGAATGCCTTGAGTACGCGCTTTCCAATGATGAACGCTTCGGAATCTGGGGCGGCCTTTCGGAACGTGAACGGCGCCGCCTGAAGAAGGCCGCTGTCTGACCGCGGACCACCGGAACAACTGAAACACCGCGCACGAAGCGCGCACCGGCCGCCCACCGGACCGCGACCGACCATGGCCCGTCGCCTGCACCCCCCTGCAGGCGACGGGCCATCGCTGTGCCCGCCGCCGCTCCACCACCGCCCCCGTCGCCGCCCTCGTTCAACCGCTCGGCGGCACCGCGGTTATCCGTACCGTTAGTGTGGGGCCCCGTCCGAGACGCGCCAACGCCCCGACGGAGCGCGCGTGTACACCGATGCAGCCCCCGGGGGGACGCCCCCCGGACCCGGCCGGAGGGCCCGTACCTCGATGTCCGTGCACAGCCAATCGACGGCGCCGTACGCGGCTGCCGCCGCCCCAGAGTTCCCCCGGCATGTCGTCACCGCCGTGCTCGTCTCCCACGACGGCGCACGCTGGCTGCCCGACGCGCTCGCCGGGCTGCTCGGGCAGGAACGTCCCGTACAGAACGCCGTCGCCGCCGACACCGGCAGCGCCGACGACTCCGCGCGCCTGGTCACCGAGGCGCTCGGCGCCGAACGCGTCCTGCATCTCGCGCGCCGTACGAGCTTCGGCACCGCCGTCGACGAGGCGACCCGCACGGCCGGCGTCCTCACCCCCGAGGACCTGCCGTACCTGAAGCGCCCCAGCAGCTGGGATCCCGTCAACAGGACCTGGCGCGACGACGCCTACGACCTGCCCGAACTGCCGCACGGCGAACCGGTGCAGTGGCTCTGGCTGCTCCACGACGACTGCGCACCCGAGCCCGACGCGCTCGCCGAGCTGCTGCGCGTCGTCGAAGCCGACCCGCACGCAGCGATCGTCGGCCCCAAGCTCCGCGGCTGGTACGACCGCAAGCAGCTGCTCGAAGTCGGCGTCTCCATCGCCAACAGCGGTCGCCGCTGGACCGGACTCGACCGGCGCGAGCAGGACCAGGGCCAGCACGACCAGGTCCGTACCGTGCTCTCCGTCTCCACTGCGGGCATGCTGATCCGCCGTGACGTCTGGGAGGAGCTCGGCGGGTTCGACCGCAGGCTCCCGCTGATGCGTGACGACGTCGACCTGTGCTGGCGCGCGCACACCGCCGGACACCGGGTGCTCGTCGCCCCCGACGCCATCCTCAGACACGCCGAGGCCTCCGCCCGCGAGCGTCGCCCCATCGACTGCGCAGGACGCTTCGTCGCCTCCCCGCACCGCGTCGACAAGGCCGGCGCCGTCTACACGATGCTGGTCAACGCACACGCCAAGGCCCTGCCCTGGGTGATGCTCCGGCTCGTCCTCGGCACTCTGCTGCGTACCCTCGCCTATCTCGTCGGCAAGGTGCCAGGCCAGGCCCTCGACGAGGTCGCCGGGCTCTTCGGCACCCTGCTGCGCCCCGGACGGATCCTCTCGGCCCGGCGCAGCCGCGGAAAGGGCGCCGTCGACCCGGCCGAACTGCGCGGCCTCTTCCCGCCGCCCGGCGCCACCGTCCGAGCCACCGTCGAGCAGGTCGCCGGAAACTTCGGCAGTGGTTCCGACGCCGACTCGGGCGGCTCACGGCACGGCGTCGTGGAGTCCGGTCCCGGCGGTGACGACGCCGACTTCCTGGAGATCGAGCAGTTCGCGCGGCTGAAGCGGATCGGGCGCAAGCCGGGTCCGGTGCTCTTTGCCGTCCTGCTGTTCGTCTCGCTCGTCGCCTGCCGCGGCCTGCTCGGCGGCGGAGCGCTGGCGGGCGGCGCACTGCTGCCCGCGCCCGCCGACGTCTTTGACCTGTGGGGCAAGTACGCGGACGGCTGGCACGCGGTCGGTACCGGCGGCACACAGACCGCACCGCCCTACCTCGCCGTGATCTCGGCCCTGTCCGCGCTGTTCCTCGGCTCGACCGGCTTCGCACTCACGCTGCTGCTGGTCTGCTCGGTCCCGCTCGCCGGACTCACCGCGTACTTCGTCTCCCGGCCGCTGCTCGAATCAAGGCTGCTGCGGGCCTGGGCGAGCATCGCGTACGCCTTCCTGCCCGCCGCGACCGGCGCCCTGGCGACGGGCCGCCTCGGCACCGCCGTACTGGCCGTCCTACTCCCGCTGATCGCCCGCGCCGCCGTCTCCGCGCACGGCATACGCGCCGGCGGCGACGCACGCGGCAGCTGGCGCGCCACCTGGGCGTACACCCTGCTCCTCACCTTCGCGATGGCCTTCACACCCATCGTCTGGCCGCTCGCCGTGGTCCTCGGCATCGGTGTGCTGGCACTGCGCCGCGACGACATCGCCGCGTACGGGCTCCGCTTCCTCGCCGCGATCGGCACCCCGCTGCTCGTTCTCGCGCCCTGGTCGCTCTCGCTCCTCACCAGCCCGTCCGGCTTCCTGAAGGAGGCGGGCCTGGAGTTCGGTACGGGCACGGCCTCCGCACTCGACCTGCTCGGCATCAGCCCCGGCGGCCCGAAGGCCGCGGGCGGCGTGCTGCTGCTCGGCATCGTGTTCGCCGCGCTGGCGGCGCTGCTGCGCGGGGAGCGGCAGTTCGCGGTACGCACCGCGTGGGCCGTCGCGCTCGTGGCGCTGGTCTTCGCCGCTCTCGCCAACGGTTCGGGATGGGCGGGCCCCGCCACCCTCGTCTACGGCATCGCGCTGATCGTCGCCGCGCTGGTCGGCGCGGACGGTGCTCGGGTACGCGTCGCCGAGCTCAGCTTCGGCTGGCGCCAGCCCGTCGCCGCACTGATCGCCCTCGCCGCGGGCCTCGCCCCGGTGCTGGCCGCCGCGGGCTGGATGATCGGCGGCGCCGCGGGCCCGCTGGAGCGCCGTGACCCGGTGCAGGTGCCCGCGTTCGTCGCGGAGGAGAGTGCCACCCGCGACCAGCCGCGCACCCTGGTCCTCGGCGGCACATCGCCCGCCGCCGTCTCGTACACCCTGGTACGCGGCTCCGGCGCGCGGCTCGGTGACGCGGAACTGGCCGAGGCGGGCGGCAGCAACAGCCACCTCGACAAGGTCGTCGCCAATCTGGTCGCGGGCTCCGGCGCCGACCAGGGCAGCCAGCTCAGCGGATTCGCGATCCGTTACGTACTGGTGCGGGACGGCGCTCCGAAGGAGATGAGCCGGGTCCTCGACGCGACCCCGGGCCTCAGCCGGCTGAGCCAGCTGGACGGCAGCGCGCTGTGGCGGGTCGACCGGCAGGTCGCCCGCGTCATGATCATCCCGTCCGGCGCCGACGACGAACCGCTGCCCGTGGGCTCCCTCCCCATCGAGGCGCACACCAGGATTCCGGCAGGCGGCTCCGGTCGGGTGCTGCGGATCGCCGACGCCGCCGACCCGGGCTGGGAGGCCACGCTCAACGGGCGCGCCCTGACCCGGAAGACCGTCGACGGCTGGGCCCAGGGCTTCGAGCTCCCCGCCGAGGGCGGCACGCTGGACCTCACGTACAACACCCCGCTCACCCACACCGCCTGGATCTGGGCCCAGGCCGCGCTGGCCTTGGTCCTGGTGGTCCTCGCCCTGCCCGGCCGCCGCCGGGAGATCGACGACGACCTGCCCGAGGAGGCCATGCCGGTTCCCGCGGAACCGGTTGCGGGCGAGGGACGCCGGGCACGCAGGCTGCGCGCGGCCGCCCAGGCGGAGGCGGAGGCCGAGTCGGAGCAGGCCGGGAGCGCCGAGGAGGCGGTGGGGGAGTACATCCCCGCACAGCAGACGGCCGAAGCGCATCCGCAGCAGGCCGACGGCCAGGACGTGTTCGCCCCGCAGGCCGACGGCCAGGACGTGTTCGCCCCGCAGACCGACAGCGGTCAGTACGCGGCGGTGCCGCAGCAGCAGTACGGCGAATGGGACGCGCAGCAGTACCAGGACGCCGACTACCAGCAGTACCAGGGCGAGCAGTACCAGGACGGCCAGTACGGCACGCAGCAGGAGCACCAGGCGACCGCCGACCCGTACCAGCAGAACGCCTACGACCCGTACGGCTACACGCAGCAGCAGTACGACCCGCAGGCCCAGTACGCCCCGCAGCCACCGCAGTACGACCCGCAGGTTCCGTACGACCCCCAGGCCCACTACGGCCAACAGGGCGGCCAACAGGGCCAGTACGACCCGCACAACCCCGACGAGAACCCCGCCCCGGGCCAGAACCCGTGGCCGACCGGTAACGCATCGCGAGGCGAGTCCGAGTGAAGTCCACCAGCCTGTCCCTCATCGCGGGCACCGTCGCCCTCGCAGCCGTCACCGGATTCGCCGCGCTCACCGCGCCCGGCGACGGGGGCACGACGGAGGCGAAGGCCGCCTCCCGGCTGCCGGTGGAACGGTCCAGCCTGCTCTGCCCCGCGCCCGGTCTCTCGGAACTCGCGGAGACGACGTACACGTCCTTCACCCCGGCCGGCGGCAGTGGCGGCGAGGCCGGTACGGCCGAACTGAAGCAGTCCACGTCCACGACGGCCGACGACACCACGGACGAGGACGGCAGCAAGGACAAGAAGGACAAGGAAAACAAGAAGAAGGCGGATTCCGGAAAGCCGGTCGTCTCCCTCAAGGAGCCCGGCAAACCGGCCACCGCCGACGCGTCCGGCGCCGACGCCCCCGCACTGGTCGGCACCGCCACCGGCCGCCTGGCCCCCGGCTGGACCACCCAGCAGACCACCACGGTCGAGGCGGGCGGCTCCCGCGGCCTGCTCGGCGTCAGCTGCACCGGGCCCGACACGGACTTCTGGTTCCCGGCCGCGAGCACCGCGAAGTCCCGCGAGGACTACGTCCACCTCACCAACCCGGATGACACCGCCGCCGTCGCCGACATCGAGCTGTACGGTCCGGACGGCACCCTCAAGTCCGATGTGGGCGAGGGCATCACGGTGCCCGCCCGGTCCAGCGTCCCGGTCCTGATCTCCACGCTGACCAGCGAGGTGGCCGAGGATGTGACCGTCCACGTCACCACCCGTACCGGACGCGTCGGCGCGGTCGTCAGGACCGCGGACGAGGAGACCGGCAGCGACTGGCTGGCCGCCTCGGCCGACCCGGCGGGCACCTTGGTGCTCCCCGGCATCCCGGCGGACGCCACCTCGGTGCGCCTGGTCGCCTTCGCACCCGGCGACGACGATGCCGATCTGACGGTCAAACTGCTCGGCAAGAACGGCGCGATCTCCCCGGCCGGACACGAGGACCTCCACGTCAAGTCGGGGATGACCGCGGGCGTCGACCTGAAGGACATCACCAGGGGCGAAGCCGGCTCCCTGCTGCTCACCCCGGCCCAGGGCGGCAAGGGCACTCCGGTGGTGGCCGCGCTGCGCGTGGTCCGCGGCAAGGGCGACGGGCAGGAGGTCGGTTACATCCCGGCGACCGGCCCGGTGGGCGCACAGGCGACCGCGGCCGACAACCGGGCCAAGGGCTCCACCCTCTCGCTCACCGCGCCGGGCGCCACAGCCACCGTGAAGGTCACCGCCTCCGCGGGCAGCGAGGGCGGCGAACAGACCGTCAAGACGTACACGGTCAAGGGCGGCACGACGCTCGCGGTCACCCCGCCCGTACCGTCCGGGCTCAAGGGCAGCTACGCGCTGACGGTCCAGACGCAGTCGGGCGGCCCGGTCCACGCCGCACGCACGCTCGCCCTGCCGCAGGACGGCATCCAGATGTTCACCGTGCAGACCCTGCCGGACGACGACGGAACGGTCGAGGTGCCCGCGGCCGAGCAGGACCTGTCGGTCCTGGACGACTGAGCGGGCGGCACGGGCGGGGCCGGTCGTCCGCCGGGGCGACCGGCCCTACTCCTGTCCGTACCGCGGATCGACCGACTCGGGCGAAAGACCGAGCAGGTCCGCGACCTGCTCCACCACGACCTCGTGCACCAGCAGGGCGCGCTCGTCGCGGTTCTTGGTGCGGATCTCGACGGGCCGCCGGTAGATGACGATCTGCGCGGGCCGGTCCTTCTCCGCGGAGACCGCATGCCCCAGCGGTACGGTCTCCTCCTGCGTCCCTGGCACATCGAGCACCATGAAGTCGACATCGGCCAGCTGCGGCCAGCGCCGCTCCAGCCGTTCCACCGAGTCCTGCACGAGATCACGGAAGTTCTCCGCCCTGCTGGCCGAGAGCGGCACCTGGGGCGGGGCGACGGGCCCGCGCATGCCGCGGCCATGGCGGTCACGACGGTGTGGGCGCGGCTCGGACGGGTGGGGAGGTACGGGACTGTCCATCACTGACGCAGGGTAACTCTCCGCGGGGCAGGCGGATCGCTGTTCCCTGACAGGGCGTCGGTATGTCCAATCCTGAACAATCCGGCCAAACAGGAGCCCGTTTCAGGCCCCGCTCCTGACCATTGATCTCCTGCTGAATGACAGCTTTTGTGCCGAGTGGTGACCGGAATCGTTGCCGGTACGGACTGCGCTTCCGGGTTCCTGCGCAGGTCAGAAGGACTGCCCGGCAGGCGGTTGTGCCGGAGGTCGCAGGGCGACACGGTGGGGTGACCTGAGGGAGAGTCGTCGCAGCCCGCTCAAGAGTGCGGTACCGTCCAACATCGTGAGCCCTGTACGTCGCTGTTCGCGCACCGCGTGCGGCCGCCCTGCCGTCGCGACACTGACGTACGTCTATGCCGACTCGACTGCGGTCCTCGGCCCGCTCGCCACCTACGCCGAGCCCCACTGCTACGACCTCTGTGCCGAGCACAGTGAGCGGCTGACCGCACCACGTGGCTGGGAGGTCGTCAGGCTTTCCGACCCCTCCGCTCCTACGCGCCCCAGCGGCGACGACCTCGAAGCGCTTGCCAATGCCGTACGGGAAGCGGCGCGGCCGCATGACCGTGGCGCCGACGGCAGGGGTGGCGGCCCGCAGGCCGCGAACCCGATGGGGGTCGCGCGCCGCGGCCATCTGCGGGTGCTGCGCTCACCGGACTCCTGAGTACGGCGTGCCGCTCGGTGCGCCCCGCTCGTGATTTCCCGTTCAAGTTTTCGCGTACAGGTCATTGACCGAAACTTGTCGTGGACACGACTATCTCTTCACTCGTGAGAAACAGCTTTCCGCATCACGGAATCCGGGGAGGCCTGTGTGTTTGTCCAGCAACTCGAACCCGTAGCCGATTCGCTCGCCCTGTCCGCTCTGGTCGCGGCCCTTCCCCTGGTCACCGTGCTGGTGCTGCTCGGGGCGGTCCGGATGCGGGCGCACCGCGCCGGACTCATCGGCCTCGCCGTCGCGGTCGCCGTCGGCTCGCTCGCGTACGGCATGCCCCTCGGCCAGATCCTCTCCGCGGGCGCCCAGGGCGTACTCTTCGGGCTCTTCCCCATCATGTGGATCGTCGTCAACGCCCTCTGGGTGTACCGGATGACGGTGCGTACCCAGCACTTCGACATCCTCCGTCGCTCCTTCGGCAGGCTCTCCGACGACCCTCGCATCCAGGCGCTGGTCATCGCCTTCTGCTTCGGCGCGCTCCTCGAAGCTCTCGCCGGATTCGGTGCGCCCGTCGCGATCTCCTCTGTGATGCTGGTGGCGCTCGGCTTCGACCCGGTGAAGGCGGCCGTCGTCTCGCTCGTGGCCAACACTGCACCGGTCGCGTTCGGCGCCATGGGCACCCCCGTGGTGACGCTCGCCCAGATCACCGGTTTGCCACTGGACGACGTCGCCTCGGTCGTAGGCCGCCAGACCCCACTTCTCGCCCTCGTCGTACCGCTGATCCTGGTCTTCCTGGTGGACGGAAGGCGCGGACTGCGCGAGACCTGGCTGCCCGCGCTCGTCTGCGGAGTCGCCTTCGCCGTGGCCCAGTTCGCCGTGTCCAACTACGTCTCCGCCCAACTCGCGGACATCGCCGCCGCGCTCGTGGGCGCGGCAGCGCTGATGGCCGTCCCCGGGGCACGCAGGCCGGCCGAGGAACCGGTGCGTACGGCAGTCCTGACGGGCGTACGGAGCGAGGACCTCGACCACGAGGACCCGCGCCGCGAAATGCTGCGCGCCTACGCCCCGTACGCCCTCATCGTCGCCGTCTTCTCCGTCGCCCAGATCCCGCCGGTCAAGGAGTTGCTGGCCGAGGCGACCCGGGTCTTCGACTGGCCCTTCCTCGATGTTGCGAACCCGGCGGGCAAACCGGTCGGTGCCAACCTCTTCACGCTCCCGGTCATCGCCACCGGCGGCACCCTCGTCCTGCTGGCCGGCCTGGTCACCGCCGTCGTGCTCGGCGTACGGCCCCGGGAGGCGGCGCGCGAGTGGGCGGGCACGGTGCATGAACTGCGGTACGCGATCCTCACCGTGACCTCCGTACTGGCACTCGCGTACGTCATGAACCTCTCCGGGCAGGCCGGCACGATCGGACAGTTCGTGGCCGCGGCAGGCGCCGGGCTGGCCTTCCTCTCGCCGGTGCTGGGCTGGTTCGGCGTCGCGGTCTCCGGCTCCGACACCTCCGCGAACGCCCTCTTCGGCGCACTCCAGGTCTCGGCAGCACGCGAATCAGGCCTCTCGCCGGAGCTGCTCGCCGCGGCGAACAGCTCCGGCGGGGTGCTCGGCAAGATGATCTCCCCACAGAACCTGACGATCGCGTGCGCGGCGGTCGGCCTGGCCGGACGCGAGGGGGACCTGCTGCGCAAGGTGCTGCCGTGGAGTTTGGGACTGCTGCTTGTGATGTGCCTGATCGTGCTGGCACAGAGCACGACGGTGCTGGGCTGGATGCTGCCCTGAGCGGCCGGCACCCAACCCCGCCTTCCCGCCGCACCGCACCACCTCAAGACCCCGCGGTCCGCCTGAACGGCCGCCGGGTAGTTTGGGCGGTCCGAAGAAATCTCAGGAGGACCGGCCCGTGGCTGCTGATCTGTCGCAGATCGTCAAGGCGTACGACGTGCGCGGAGTGGTACCCGACCAGTGGGACGAATCGCTGGCCGAGCAGTTCGGGGCGGCGTTCGTCGAGGTGACGGGCGCGGACGCGATCGTGATCGGCCACGACATGCGGCCCTCGTCGCCCAGCCTCTCCGGAGCCTTCGCACGCGGCGCCGTGGCGCGCGGCGCGGACGTCACACTGATCGGCCTCTGCTCGACCGACCAGCTGTACTTCGCCTCCGGCAGCCTCGGCCTCCCCGGCGCGATGTTCACCGCTTCGCACAACCCGGCGCAGTACAACGGCATCAAGCTCTGCCGGGCGGGCGCCGCACCCGTGGGCCAGGACACCGGGCTCTTCGAGATCCGCGCCCTGGTCGAGAAGTGGTCCGAGACCGGCGTGCCGCAACCGGCCGCCACCCCCGGCACCGTCACCGAGCGCGACACCCTCACCGACTACGCGGCCCACCTGCTGTCCCTGGTCGACCTGTCCGCGGTCCGCCCGCTGAAGGTCGTGGTCGACGCGGGCAACGGCATGGGCGGCCACACCGTCCCCACCGTTTTCGCGGACCTCCCGGTCGACCTCGTGCCGATGTACTTCGAGCTCGACGGCACGTTCCCCCATCACGAGGCCAACCCCCTCGACCCGAAGAACCTCGTCGATCTCCAGGCGCGCGTCGTGACCGAGGGCGCCGACCTGGGCCTCGCCTTCGACGGCGACGCCGACCGCTGCTTCGTCGTCGACGAGCGGGGCGTGGGCGTCTCCCCGTCCGCGATCACCGCCCTGGTCGCGGCCCGGGAACTCGCCCGCAACGGCGGCAAGGGCACCGTCATCCACAACCTGATCACGTCCCTCTCGGTCCCCGAGGTCGTCCGCGAGAACGGCGGCACGCCGGTCCGTACCCGCGTGGGCCACTCCTTCATCAAGGCGGAGATGGCCGAACACGGCGCGATCTTCGGCGGCGAACACTCCGCGCACTACTACTTCCGCGACTTCTGGAACGCCGATACGGGCATGCTCGCCGCACTCCACGTCCTGGCCGCGCTGGGCGGCCAGCCGGGCACACTGTCGGAACTGGTTGCCCAGTACGACCGCTACGCCGGATCCGGCGAGATCAACTCCACGGTCGCCGACCAGCCGGGCCGCACGGCAGCGGTACGTGAATCCTTCGCCCCCCGCGACGGCGTCACGACCGACGACCTGGACGGTCTGACGGTCACGGGCCCGGACTGGTGGTTCAACCTCCGGGCCTCCAACACGGAACCCCTGCTGCGCCTGAACGTCGAGGCCCGCGACGAGCAGACGATGACGGCGGTACGGGACGAGGTGCTGGCACTGGTCCGGGCCTCGTAGGGCAATATCAGCCCGTCCGGCACCTCCAGCCCGTCCGGCGGTTGAGGACATTTTCAGCCTCGCCGGCGTTTGAGGCGCGGGGTCCGGGGCAGCACCCCGCGTACACCCCAGCCCCTCCGGCGCTTGAGGAGCGGGGCCTGGGGCAGCGCCCCGGCTTCGAGAAGGGGCGCGTAGGGGACAGTCCCGCCGCAGGCGCCCACCCCGCCCCTTGGCCCCGGCCGCGCCCCCCACCCCCCGGCGGTAGGCTGACGTCGCCCGATCCGCGCCCCCGAACCGCTTGTTCGAATGCTTGAAGGGACTCACCCCATGCCGCTCGAAGCCGGCCTTCTGGAGATCCTCGCCTGCCCGGCCTGTCACTCTCCGCTCGACGACCGGTCGGCAGCCGACAGCCCCGAGCTGGTCTGCACCGGCACGGATTGCGGGCTGGCCTACCCGGTACGGGACGGCATCCCCGTCCTCCTCGTCGACGAGGCCCGCCGCCCCGCGTAACGGCATCCGCGCCGCACCCCGCACGGTGATCAGCACGTGATCGGAGGACCGTCCCCATGCTCGACGAGTCGTTGCTCGACGCCCCGGAATCCCTGGCCCGAGCCGACCGCCGCGGCCTGCTCCGCGGCGCCGCCGAGGCCGGGGCCCGGGTCCGTACCGCCGCCCGGCACGCGGCGGAGGCCGGGATCGCCGCACTGAACCCGGAAGGCCGCCCCCGCGCCGTACTCGTCGCGGGCTCCGGTACCGCCGCGTCCGGCGTCGCCGACCTGATCACCGCCCTGGCAGGCGCCTCCGCGCCCGTCACCCGCATCCACCCCACCGGGGTCGCCCCCGCCGCGGGCGCGATGCGCTGGACGCTGCCCGGCTGGGCCGGCTCCGTGGACCTGCTGCTCATCGTCACGGCCGACGGTTCCGAGCCGGGCCTCTCCCTCCTCGCCGAACAGGCGTACCGCCGCGGCTGCAGCGTCGTCGCCGTCGCCCCCCGCCAGTCACCGTTGCGCGAGGCGATCGACGGCGCGCACGGACTCGTCGTACCGATGGCCTCCGCCCCGCACGGCGAGTACGACGCCGAGACGTCGGCCGCGGGCCCCGGCACGCTCTGGGCCCTGTTCACCCCGCTGCTCGTGCTGCTCGACCGGGTCGGCCTGGTCACCGCACCCGCCGAGGCGCTGCAGGGCGTTGCCGACCGCCTCGACCGCACTGCGGAACGCTGCGGTCCGGCCATCGCCACGTACAGCAACCCGGCCAAGACCCTCGCTGCCGAACTCGCCGACAGCCTGCCCCTCATCTGGACGGAGGGCGACGCCGCGGCCCCGGTCGGCCGCAGATTCGCCGCCGTCCTGGCCGAGCTGTCCGGCCGCCCGGCCCTCGCCGCCGAGCTCCCCGAGGCGCTTCCCGCCCACGGCGCGCTGCTGGCGGGCACATTCGCCGCCGGGGCCGACCCCGACGACTTCTTCCGCGACCGGGTCGACGAGCCGGAGCCCCTGCACGCCCGCGTCGTACTGCTCCGCGACCGTCCCACCGGCGGCCTGAGCGCCGGCCCCGCCGCCCGCGAACTGGCCCTCGGCCACGACACGGCGATCAGCGAACTCGAACCGGACGAGGGCACCGAGCTCGAAGCCCTCGCCGAACTCCTCGCGGTCACCGACTTCGCCGCCGTCTACCTGGCACTCGCGTCGGCAGCCCGCGCCTGACGGTCCGAGCACGCCCGCACCACACCCCCCCCGATAAGCCCCCCGATACGTCACTCCCGATCCACGCATCTCACAAGGACGAACTCATGGACCGGCTCTCCAACACCGTGCGCCCTTACGCCTGGGGCTCCACCACCGCCATCCCCGAGCTGCTCGGCATCGCCCCCACCGGCGAACCCCAGGCCGAGATGTGGATGGGCGCCCACCCCGGAGCCCCCTCCCGCCTCACCCGTGCAACCGGCACCGGAGAGGCCGCCCCCGAGCAGCCCCTCACCGACGTCATCGCCGCCGACCCGGAGCGCGAACTGGGCCGGCCCACCGTCGAAAAGTTCGGCCCCCGCCTGCCCTTCCTGCTCAAACTGCTCGCCGCGGGCGCCCCGCTCTCCCTCCAGGTCCACCCCGACCTCGCACAGGCCAAGCAGGGTTACGAGGACGAGCAGCGCCGATCCGTCCCGATCGACGCACCCCACCGCACGTACAAAGACGCCAACCACAAGCCCGAGCTGATCTGCGCGCTCACCCCCTTCGCTGGCCTGTGCGGCTTCCGCAGGCCCACCGAGGCGGCCGAGGCGATGGCGGCACTCGGCGTCGACTCCCTCAAGCCGTACGTCGACCTCCTCGGCGCCCACCCCGAAGAGGCAGCCCTGCGCGAGGTCCTCACCGCGATCCTCAGCGCCGACCCGGCTGAGATGGCCGAAACGGTGAACCGGGCGGCCGCTGCCGCCGAACGCCTCGGCGGTGCCCACGCCCCGTACGCCCGGATCGCCCACCACTTCCCCGGCGACCCCGGTGTCATTGCGGCGATGCTGCTGAATTACGTAGAACTCCAGCCCGGCGAAGCCCTGTTCCTCGGTGCGGGCGTCCCGCACGCCTACCTCGACGGCCTCGGCGTCGAGATCATGGCCAACTCGGACAATGTGCTGCGCTGCGGACTCACGCCCAAGCACATCGACGTACCCGAACTCCTGCGCATCGTCCGCTTCGAGGCGACCGACCCCGGCGTCCTGCGCCCCGAGGCGTCCCCGTCCGGCGAGGAGCTGTACGAGACGCCCGTGGACGAATTCCGGCTCTCGCGCTTCGACCTGTCGCCCGGCGCCGACCCCGTCGACCTGACCAGGGACACCCCGCAGATCCTGCTCTGCACCGCGGGCGCCCCGAAGGCGGGCACGCTCGGTCTCGCACCCGGGGCCTCGGTCTTCGTACCCTCCGGCGAGAAGGTCGAAGTGTCCGGTACGGGAACTCTGTTCCGCGCCACAGTGGTGGCCTGACGTACCGTCCGCACCAGCGGCTGCAACAATGTCCGGCCGTACCGCGGCGCCAGGGCCGCAGCACCGAAGAAGGGACACCAGGCACCCATGAGTGCGTCAGGCGGAACCAAGGCGATCGTGGCGGCACTCGGAGCCAACCTCGCGATCGCAGTGGCCAAATTCGTGGCGTTCCTGTTCAGTGGCTCGTCATCGATGCTCGCGGAGAGCGTCCACTCGCTCGCAGACTCGGGCAACCAGGGCCTGCTGCTGCTCGGCGGCAAGAAGGCCCAGCGCGAGGCCACCCCCCAGCACCCCTTCGGCTACGGCCGCGAGCGCTACATCTACGCCTTCCTCGTCTCCATCGTGCTGTTCTCGGTCGGTGGCATGTTCGCCGTGTACGAGGGCTACGAGAAGATCAAGCACCCGCACGAGATCGAGGCCTGGTACTGGCCGGTGGGTGTGCTCGTCTTCGCGATCATCGCCGAGAGCTTCTCCTTCCGTACGGCCATCAAGGAGTCCAACGAGACCCGCGGATCGCTCTCCTGGAAGGAGTTCATCCGCCGCGCGAAGGCCCCCGAACTCCCCGTCGTCCTCCTGGAGGACTTCGGCGCCCTGATCGGCCTGATCCTCGCCCTCGCCGGTGTCGGCCTGGCCATCGGGACCGGCAACGGCGTCTGGGACGGCATCGGCACCCTCTGCATCGGCGTCCTGCTGATCGTCATCGCGATCGTGCTGGCCGCCGAGACGAAGTCCCTGCTGCTCGGCGAGGCCGCCGGCACCGACCAGGTCGAGAAGATCAAGGCCGCGGTCGTCGACGGCGACACGGTCACCGGCGTCATCCACATGCGTACGCTCCACCTCGGCCCGGAAGAGCTGCTCGTCGCCGCCAAGATCGCGGTGCAGCACGACGACACAGCCACCGAAGTGGCCAATGCCATCAACGCCGCCGAGACCCGCATCCGCGCAGCCGTCCCGATCGCCCGGGTCATCTATCTGGAACCGGACATCTACAGCGAGGCCGCCGCCGCAGCCGGTACCAACCCCGGCAAGACCCAAGGTGGAGCCCCCGACACGACTGGCGACACCGCTCCCGGCACGACCTCGGACACCTCCGACGGAACCCCGGACACCCCGACGGCTTCCGGCCACTGACCCACCCACGTACACCTCTCCCAACCACCCCTCACAGACCCTCCCGCCGACCCCCGGTATGCCCGCCCCAGCCACTCCCACCGTGGGCGGGCTGGGAGCGACTGGGCCGATCGGTGTAGATTCGATGGCAGTGTCAGACGTCGCTGCTGATGGCGGTCGATCGGTCCGTATACGCGGACCGGCCGAGGGAGAGAGGGCCTCCGACGGACTGCGCTGCGAGCGCCCGGGCATTCGTGTGCCCGCCGCCGCAGAGCCAGCCGTGCCCACCTCGACACCCACCACGAGGAGCAGCCCGTTATGACGACGGTCGCCAATCGACAGGACTTCAAGGTCGCCGACCTCTCCCTCGCGGCCTTCGGCCGCAAGGAGATCACCCTCGCCGAGCACGAGATGCCCGGCCTGATGTCGATCCGCAAGGAGTACGCCGCCACGCAGCCGCTGGCCGGCGCCCGCATCACCGGTTCGCTGCACATGACCGTGCAGACAGCCGTGCTGATCGAGACCCTGGTCGCCCTCGGCGCCCAGGTCCGCTGGGCCTCCTGCAACATCTTCTCCACCCAGGACCACGCCGCCGCGGCCATCGCCGTCGGCCCGAACGGCACCCCGGACGCCCCCGCGGGCGTCCCGGTCTACGCCTGGAAGGGCGAGACGCTCGAAGAGTACTGGTGGTGCACGGAGCAGGCCCTGACCTGGCCGAACACCCCCACCGGCGGCCCGAACATGATCCTCGACGACGGTGGTGACGCCACCCTCCTCGTCCACAAGGGCGTCGAGTTCGAGAAGGCCGGAGCGGCCCCGGACCCGTCGACCGCGGACAGCGAGGAGTACGGCCACATCCTCACCCTGCTGAACCGCACCCTCGGCGAGTCCCCGCAGAAGTGGACCCAGCTGGCGTCCGAGATCCGCGGTGTCACCGAAGAGACCACGACCGGTGTGCACCGGCTGTACGAGATGCACCGCGACGGCACCCTCCTCTTCCCGGCGATCAACGTCAACGACGCCGTCACCAAGTCCAAGTTCGACAACAAGTACGGCTGCCGCCACTCCCTGATCGACGGCATCAACCGCGCCACCGACACCCTCATCGGCGGCAAGACCGTGGTCGTCTGCGGCTACGGCGATGTCGGCAAGGGCTGCGCGGAGTCGCTGCGCGGCCAGGGCGCCCGCGTGATCATCACCGAGATCGACCCGATCTGCGCGCTGCAGGCGGCGATGGACGGCTACCAGGTGACCACGCTCGACGAGGTCGTCGACAAGGCCGACATCTTCGTCACCACGACGGGCAACAAGGACATCATCATGGCCACCGACATGGCCAAGATGAAGCACCAGGCCATCATCGGGAACATCGGTCACTTCGACAACGAGATCGACATGGCCGGCCTGGCGAAGATCGACGGCATCGTCAAGGACGAGGTCAAGCCGCAGGTCCACACCTGGAAGTTCCCCGACGGCAAGGTCCTCATCGTGCTGTCCGAGGGCCGCCTGCTGAACCTGGGCAACGCCACCGGCCACCCCTCGTTCGTGATGTCCAACTCGTTCGCGGACCAGACCCTGGCCCAGATCGAGCTGTACACCAAGCCCGAGGAGTACCCGACCGACGTCTACGTGCTGCCCAAGCACCTGGACGAGAAGGTCGCCCGTCTCCACCTCGACGCGCTCGGCGTGAAGCTGACGACGCTCCGCCCCGAGCAGGCCGCCTACATCGGCGTCGAGACCGAAGGCCCGTACAAGCCCGACCACTACCGCTACTGATCCCGCCCGTCAGCGACCGCGCACATCACCACCGGTCAGTGACGACCGGCCGCTGACAGACGGAACAGCCTCAGCAGCAGCTACGAGCGCAGGCCCCCGCACCCCCGTGTCGGGGGCCTGCCCCGTACCGCACCGCTCAGCCCGAGGAACCTCGAAGGACCCCATGCCCCGCGGCCGATATTCGCTCCATGATCTTCACGATCACACCCTCCTCGGCGAAGAACACTTCCAGTGCGCCCCCGGCCCCTCCGGCTGGCGCTACGTCTCCCAGACCACCGCCCCTTCCGGCGACCACCTCGGCTCCGTCGACCTCACCCTCGACGAACTGGGCCGCCCCATCCGCCTCGAACTCCACGCCGCGAGCTGGCAGGTCCGCGGCGCCGCCCTGGAAGGCGTCACCTGGGTCCGTACCGACCCGACCGGCACTCATGCAACCGAAGGCAATGTGCGCGCCCACGCCTTCGCCGGCACATCCCCCGCATTCCTCATCGCGACCTCACGACTGCTGCGCCTCACCCCCGATTC
Source organism: Streptomyces sp. NPDC048473 (assembly GCF_043200155.1). NCBI lineage: Bacteria > Bacillati > Actinomycetota > Actinomycetes > Kitasatosporales > Streptomycetaceae > Streptomyces > Streptomyces sp. NPDC048473. Next base: position 2,746 of record NZ_JBICXE010000020.1, on the reverse strand, counting down.
CCCCGCGACCCGCGTCCGCCTGGTCGCCTTCACGGACCCGGTCCTCGCCCCCCGCACCGTCGACCAGTCCTGGGCCCTGATGAACAGTGAAGCGCACACCACTGACAACGGTCCTCTGACGGTGGACGAATACCAGGTCAGCGCCCTGGACACCGGTGAGCAGCACACCGTTCACATCGCCGGCGACGTCGTCCTCTCGGCCCCCGGGATCGAGCTCGAAGACCTGGAGTCCCCGCCCTCGCCTCGCTAGGCAGGCGGCGCGAACCCCGTCGCAGCAGGAGCCGCCCCGCCCTCCTCCACCACCGGGACCACGGGAGCACCCGCCCCCGAGCCCCCCACGGACGGCCCGGACCCCACCGCCGGCACAGAAGCATCAACCCCACTCGCCCCCGTGACCCCGCTCCCCGCCTGCGCAGCACCGTCCTGAGCAGCGACGAACACTCGCTGCGCATCCCGCGCCTGCCGCTCGTTCACCACCGCCGCCAGATACGCCCCTGCGGGCACCCCTTCGGGCACCGGAACCCCGGTCCGCGTCGCCAGCTCCCCGGCCAGCCGCTCCGCCATCGACCGGCCCACCTGCGCGTCGAGCTGATGCATCCGCGTCAGGTACTGCCGTATCGCCAGCCACAGACCGTCCGGCACCGCCGACAGATCCAGCCCCGCGAACCGTCCGACCAGCCACGGCGGCGGAGGCGGCACAGCAGCCGCTCGTCCCGCAGGCACCCGCTCCCGTACGACAAGCGTCCCCGCGAACACATCCCCGAGCCGCCGCCCCCGCGCCGACACCAGCGAAGCGATACAGGCGACAACCCCGAGCGTCATCAGAATCTCGACGACTCCCATGGCCCCGCGCACCAGTGCATGCCGGAAGCGGATCGGCCCCCCGTCGTCCCGGACCACCCGCAGCCCGCACGCCAGCTTCCCCAGGGAACGCCCATGGCTGAGCGTCTCCACCGCGATCGGCCCTCCGACCAGCACCAGCAGGAAGGCCGCGACGGATATCGCCGCGAGTGCCGCGTCATCCAGCGTCGCCGTCGCAATGGCCAGCCCGATCGACACCAGGACGAACGCCGCCCCCACCACGGCAAGATCGATGGCCAGCGCGAGCGCCCGGCTCGGCAATTTCGCCGGCCGCAGCCCCAGCACGACCGCGTCCCCGGTCACGAGCTCACTCATCGCCGCCCCATCCTTCGCCGATCTTCCCTGCCCCTCGGGACCTCAGTCTGCCAAGCTGACCCGCAGCGCGCCGCCGTAGTACGAACCCGTACGCACCCATGCCTGGAGCAGCAGCCGACCATGGACCTCGACGTCTTCGTGACCGCCCACCGCACCGAGTGGGACCGCCTGGACCGTCTCCTGCACCGCGGGCGCCGGCTCACCGGCGCGGAAGCCGACGAACTCGTCGAGCTCTACCAGCGCACGGCCACCCATCTCTCCCTCCTCCAGTCCAGCGCCCCGGACCCGATGCTCACCGCGCGCCTCACCCAGCTCGTGGCCCGTGCCCGATCCGTGGTCACGGGCACCCGCCGAGCGTCCTGGCGCGACGCCGCGCGCTTCCTGACCGCCGGTTTCCCCGCCGCGGTCTACCGATCCAGGCACTGGTGGATACCCACGGCCGTCCTCTCCACGCTGCTGGCCGCAGTCATCGGCTGGTGGATCGGCATGCATCCGGAAGTTCAGTCGGCCATCGCGGCTCCGGACGACCTCCGCCGCCTGACCAGCCCGGGCGGGGAGTACGAGACCTACTACTCCAGCCACCCGGCTGCATCGTTCGCCGCCCAGGTATGGACGAACAACGCCCAGGCCGCGGCCATGTGCCTGGTCCTGGGCGCTTTCCTCGGCATCCCGGTGATCTGGATCCTCTTCGTCAACGTGCTCAACCTCGGCGTCGGCATCGGTCTGATGTCCTCAGCCGGCCGGCTCGACACCTTTCTCGGGCTGGTCCTCCCGCACGGCCTGCTCGAACTCACCGCCGTTTTTGTCGCAGCAGGTACGGGTCTGCGCCTGGGTTGGACAGTCATCGATCCGGGCCCGCGCACCCGCCGCTCAGCCCTCGCCCAACAGGGCCGAGCCGCGATCGGCATGGCGATCGGCCTCGCCCTGGTCCTGTTTGTCTCGGGAGTCATCGAAGGCTTCGTCACCCCCTCCGATCTCCCGACCTGGGGGCGAATCACCATCGGCATCGCGGCCGAGCTGGCCTTCCTCGCGTACGTCTACATCCTGGGCGGCCGAGCAGCGCGAGCAGGCGACCGGGGCGACGTCGACCCCACGGAACGCAGCGCTGAGCTCCCGGTCGCTGCCTGATGTGCGTACGCCCCCGCTGACCTGCTAGTCTCCTGTTCGCCCCGAAAGACCGTTGACATGGTCGGCCAGGGGAGGTAGATTTTAACGGTTGCGTCGGACTGGACAGGTCCGATCCCAACAGTTAGTGTCTTCCTCGCTCCCACCGGAAATTGAATTTCCGCAGAGCCATTGATTCTCTTATTCCGAATCACGAGGCCGATTAACTCGGCTGAATGCTTCTGGTAAAGTCGAGTCAGCCGAAAGGCAAAGGCCACTCCGACGGCCATCAGAATTCAAATTCGGACCGGAAACGGAACGAAAAAGAATCTGGTAAGGTTGGAACCGCCGGAAAGGGAAACGCGAAAGCGAAGAACTGGAAAGCGCAGTAAAAATTCTCCTGCTCTGCAGGGGGCCCGCTTCGACCGGGAATCGGACACGAAAGAGTCTGATAGAGTCGGAAACG